>JARRRO010000208.1:0-6417 GCA_037380645.1 Gammaproteobacteria bacterium
CGCGGAAGTCACTGACCCAGGCCGTACTGACCGCCATGCGAGACGAGGATCCGAAGACTGACAAGCTGATCAGCCAGGTCAAACAGACGCGTGAAAGGATGATCCAGATCCAGCGCCAGGCCGTCCAGGCCCAGTCCCGGAAGGACTCTTCCGGGTCAGCGGCAGGCCCCACGAACTGACGGCGGGCCGACATGCCCGGCGGGGTTTCCGGCGCGCCGCAGCGGAGAGCGAACCACAAGGAGGAGACTCGCATGCGTTACACCGTAGACAGCAGCAAATCCGTCGAACAATTACTCGAGGACACCCGCCTGGCCGTCCAGGACAACGGCTTCGGCGTCCTGAACATACAGGACCTGCAGCAGACCCTGAAGAACAAGGGCTTTGACCTCGACAACCCCTGCTACGTCCTGGACGTCTGCAACCCCCGGCAGGCGGTGAATGTCCTCAACGAGGACATGGGCATGAACGTCGCCCTGCCCTGCCGGCTGTCCGTGTACCGGGAGAACGGGCAGTCCAAACTGGCCATGATCAAACCCACCGCCCTGCTGGCGTCGCTGTCTGATTCCCCCTCCCTGGCCAAAGTCGCCGGGGAGGTGGAGGAGACCATGCTGAAGATCATGGAACAGGCCAGATAACCGCGCTGGAAATCGACCGATTCCCTGCTATGCTGAGAGTTCAAGGGGCAGGGAACGGATATGGAGTTTTTGCGGGGGATCTTTACGAATTCAGCCACGGCGCTGCTGTTACTACTGGGCAGCGCGGTATTTAATTGTGCCCGGGCGGATGACGGCCATACCTGGCGAATTATCGCAAACAGTCACTTCCGGGCGCTCAGCGACGACTCCGTAGACGACGTAAAAAAACTGTTACTGGAACTGGAACGTTTCCGCCTGATCGTCCTGAAGCTGGTCAACATCAAGGTGCCGCCCGATGCGCCTCCCGTCGATCTCGTCATATTCAATAACGCCGGAGATTTCAGAAACTATACGCCCAATGATAACGTGGCCGGATTTGCCACCCACGACAGGAACGGCCATCAAATGATAGTAATGCCAGCCAGGATCGCGCGGGCCGACGCCATGCATGACGTCAGGCATGAATACGTGCATACCCTCATGGCCTATCAGGGTTTCCGTCTGCCGCGCTGGTATAACGAGGGCCTGGCCGAATTCCTCGCCTCGGTAGAGATACACAAGGGTGAAGCCATCGTGGGCGAGCCGCCCAAAGGCCGGCATTCCCTGACCCTGTATTCATTTGACAAGCTGGTAGCCGATACGATCGATCCTGTCCACACGTCTCTTGCCGATGCCTACCTGCAGTACTGGCTGCTGACCGATTACATACTGACGGATCCGAAACGCTCCGCCAACTTCAGTAAATACGTCGCGCTCTACGATTCCGGCATGGACAGTCTCAAAGCCTTCAAAATGTCATTCGGCATGACGCCCCAGCAGATGTACCGAAGAAAACTTCGCGCCTACATCCACAACTTTAAAGCATACCGGATGAAATTCGATTTCTCCGGAGTGGATTCCAACTTCAGCATTCAGCCGGCCAGTAAACAGGAAGTCAAGGGAATGCGTACCGTGCTGGCCGGGATCGACTGGAGAAAATGATCTTTCCCCTGCCGGAGCAGTTCGCGGGGCACTGCGTCACTGCTGCTAATAACGGAAAGTGACGGCTCAGGCCAGCACTTCGTCCAGGAAATTCTGCAGGGACTGCCAGGAGCGGCGATCCGCGTCGGCGTTGTAGACGGCGCCGAAGCCCGGGTCGTTGGCCTGGGGGTTGGTGAAGGCGTGCATGGTATTGCCGTAGACGTGGATCTGCCAGTCGGCGCCCGCCTCGGTGAGCTCTTTCTCCAGGGCGATCACGTCATCCACGGGAACCATGGGATCCTCGTGGCCGTGCAGGACCAGCACCCTGGCCCGGATTTTGGTGCCCTGGGTGTTGCCGGGCTGGGCGAACAGGCCGTGAAAGCTGACCACGCCGCGGATATCGCTGCCGATGCGCGCCAGGTCCAGGACACACAGGCCGCCGAAGCAGAAACCAATGGCGACCACCTTGTTCCCGTCCACGCTGGGCTGTGCGCACATGATCTCCAGGGAGCGGGTCATGCGCGACTGCAGCATGGCGCGATCCTGCATGAAGGGCTCGATCAGCTTGCTGTTTTCCTCGGGACCGCTGCCCAAAACCCCCTTGCCGAACAGGTCCAGGGCGAACGCAGCGTAGCCCATGCCGGCCAGGGTCCTGGCCTTGTCACATTCGAATTCACCGCGCCCGCCCCAGGCGTGGGAGATCAGTACCCCCGGACGCGGACCCTGTTTCTCGTCGTCATAGGCGAGAAACCCTTCCAGCAGGGTTCCGTTATGTTCGTATTCAATCGGCTGTTCCACCAGCATGGTCCGTTCCCCCGTTCGCAAGTCCGGTACATCTTAGTCAGGCATGATACGTGGCGATGAACCCGCCTTTCAAGGCGGCCACCCGCGGCGCCGCCTTCGGTTGATATCCTAGGTTTCCAGTCCCAGCAGTTTGATCTTTCGGGTCAGGGTGTTGCGGCCCCAGCCCAGCAGCCTGGCCGCGTCCTGACGCCGTCCGCCGGTCTTCTTCAGGGCCTCCTCGATCATGATGCGCTCGAAACGGGGCACGGCATCCGAGAGCAGGCGGGTCTCACCGCGGACCAGATTGGTTTCCACCCACTTGCGCAAGCGGCCTTCCCAGTCGTTGCCCGAGGTGTCGTGAACGTCCATGTCCTTGAGTTCCGGCGGCAGGTCCTCCAGGTGGATATCCTTGCCGGAGGCCATCACCGTGACCCAGCGGCAGAAGTTCTCCAGCTGGCGGACATTGCCGGGCCAGGCCAGCTTGTTCAGAAACGCCTGGGTCTCGGTGGTCACGTGTTTCGGCTCCTCCCCCAGTTCCTGCGCCGCCCGCTTCAGGAAATATTCCACCAGCAAGGGGATGTCGCTGTCGCGTTCCCTGAGCGGCGGCACGTGGACGCGGATGACGTTCAGGCGATGGAACAGGTCCTCCCTGAAAGTACCCTGTCTGACCCGCTGTTCCAGGTCCTGGTGAGTTGCCGCGATGACGCGTACGTCCACCTTGAGGGGAGTATGTCCCCCGACGCGGTAGAACTCGCCGTCGGCCAGCACCCGCAGCAGCCGTGTCTGCAGCTCGGCGGGCATGTCGCCGATCTCGTCCAGAAACAGCGAACCGCCATCGGCCTGCTCGAAGCGCCCGACCCGCCGGTTCTGGGCGCCGGTGAAGGCACCGCGCTCGTGGCCGAACAGCTCCGACTCCAGCAGATCCCGGGGAATGGCCGCCATGTTGAGGGCGATGAAGGGCTTGTCCGCCCGCGGGCTGTGGCGGTGCAGGGCATGGGCCACCAGCTCCTTGCCGGTGCCGGATTCGCCGTTGATGAGGACGGTAATGTTGGAGCGCGACAGGCGGCCGATGGCGCGGAACACCTCCTGCATGGCGGGCGCTTCACCGATGATCTCCGGAGTCTGCTCCATCCCGGGCGCGGTGCGGGCGGTGGCGTGGCGCCGGCTGTGGTCGATGGCGCGGCGGGCCAGCTCCACCGCTTCGTCCACATCGAAGGGTTTGGGCAGATACTCGAAGGCACCGCCCTGGTAGGCGGCCACCGCGCTGTCCAGGTCCGAGTGGGCGGTCATGATGATCACCGGCAGGTCCGGGTGGCGCTGGCGCACCCGGTCCAGCAGCTCCAGGCCGTTCACGCCCGGCATGCGGATATCGGTGATCAGGGCGTCAGGGACCCCGTGCTCCAGGGCCTCGGGAATCCCGGCAGCACTGGCGAAGGTGGCCACTTCCATGCCGGCCTGCTTGAAGGCCTTTTCCAGCACCCAGCGGATGGAGCGATCGTCGTCGATCACCCAGATCGTTTCCTGTCTACTCATCAATCGGCTCCAGGGGTAACAGGATGGTGAACTCGGCGGGTCGACTGCTGCACTCGATCAGACCGTCGTGCAGACTGACCAGGGATTGGGCGATGGACAGACCAAGGCCGGTGCCTTCCGCGCGACCCGTGACCATGGGATAGAAGATGTGCTCCATCATGTCCGGGGGGATACCGGGGCCGTTGTCCACCACGTCCACCCGCACCACCAGCTTGTAGCGCTTCTGGCCGATGGTGAACTGGCGCAGGGCGCGGGTACGGAGGGTGATGGTGCCGTGGTAGTCCTGGGCCTGGGCGGCATTGCGCACGATGTTCAGCACCGCCTGAATAAGCATGTCCGGGTCGGCATCCAGGTCGGGAATGCTGGGATCGTAGTCGCGCTCGATGCGCAGATGTTCGCCGCCCTCGGCCTCCACCAGGCTGCGCACATGTTCCAGGATCTGGTGAATGTTGACGGCCACCTTGGCGGGCAGGCTGCGCGGGCCCAGCATACGGTTCATGAGATTCTGCAGGCGATCCGCCTCGCCGATGATGATGCGGGTGTATTCCTTCAAACCCTCGTCGCCGAGCTCGCGCTCCAGCAGTTGGGCGGCGCCGCGAAGGCCGCCCAGGGGATTCTTGATCTCGTGGGCCAGACCCCGTACCAGCGCCCGGGCGGCGTGGTTCTGGGCGATCAGCCCCTCCTCGCGGGCGATGCGCAGGTGGCGATCCACCTGCAGCAGCTCCACCAGCACCTCCGGGTCGCGCCCCGGCTCGACCAGTGGCGTCACCGTATAGTCCACCGTGATCACCTGACCCTCCAGCAGCACCAGGCGCACTTCCCGCTCGGTATAGGGGTGGGTCGTTTCCAGGGCCTGGACCATGCGCCCGGCCAGGGTGTCGGCCTCCAGCATCAGGTCGTTCAGGGGCAGACCGATGGCATGGCGCGCACTGTGGGCGAACAGCATCTCGCCGCCCGGATTGAGGTAGGTCAGGCGCAGATGATGGTCGAACAGCAGCACGGCGGTACTCAGACCGTCCAGGATGCGTACGGCACGCTCGGCTGCCTTCACTGCTGCTGACTCCATGGTCCAACAGTTTTGCAAGAAGCAAACCAACATGATGCACGGGCGGCGCGGCCCGCAGGGCGTCCGTTGAACTCGAAGAATAGCTAGCGGTTACAGACAGTTATATCGATGTCACGTGAGGCTCAAACGCGTTCACGGCACAACTCGCCCAATGTTGGCGCTTTCGTGGTCACTCCTGGGGCATTGATTGCACCATTATAGTGCAAATGACTGGCTTCAGTGCGTGCCGGTGTGGGAAGAGATGATATTGGGGTTGCTGGTGCGGATGTTGGGATTGGAACTGAGGACGTTGGGATTGGGGTTGCTACCCGGTGCGCGTCCCGCACTGCTCCGGTTAGGGAGCAGGCGCGAAGCGCGGTGCAGGTGGATGGTCACGCCCGACGTGCTGATCAGCACCTTGCCGTCGGCGTCCACCACCTCGGCCTCGATGGTGTGCGTACCCCGGGGGAGGTTCTGGAAGCTGATCTGAGTCGTGGTCAGCTTGCCGCCATAGGGTTTCCCGTCCACCTTCATGACGATGTGGTCGCCCGCGTGCAGCCTGGGCTCAAGAGACAGATGCACCTGCACCGTGCCGGTGTTGCTGCGGATGGTGGCATCGTTGGACGGCTGGCTGATGGAGAAATGTGTATAGCCGGCTGCCGCCGGCGTCTTTTTCTCCTTGCCGGAGGAGGGTTCGGGGGTCGGCGGGCTGTAGGTGGGGATCGGCGGCAGCTTGAGCTGCTTGGCGCCCGGCTGGGGTTGATCACTGAAGGTCACGTTGCCGTCCTTGTCCACCGAACGATAGATCGCCGCCCCGGCGACCAGCGGAATAAAGCAGAGTATCAATAGGATTAGTCGTTTCATGGGCCAGGGTATACACCGCCCGAAGGAACGATTGCAACCACCGGGTTCACAAAAAGCGACGCCCCGCACAGGGCGGGGCGTCCCTACGCTCTTGGAGCGGAGCGTTTACAGGCTGTAGTAAAGGTCGAACTCCACCGGATGGGTGGTCATGCGCAGGCGGGTCACCTCCTGCATCTTCAGGTCGATGTAGCCGTCGATCATATCGGCCGTGAACACGCCGCCGGCGGTGAGGAACTTGCGGTCCTCGTCCAGGGCGCCGAGGGCCTGATCCAGGGCGTAGCACACCTTGGGAATCTCCTTTTCCTCCTCGGGCGGCAGATCGTACAGATCCTTGTCCATGGCGTCGCCCGGATGGATCTTGTTCTGGATGCCGTCCAGGCCGGCCATCATCATGGCGGCGAAGGCCAGGTAGGGGTTGGCGGTGGAATCCGGGAAACGCACCTCGATACGGCGGGCCTTGGGGTTGGACACATAGGGAATGCGCACCGACGCGGAACGGTTGCGGGCCGAGTAGGCCAGCATGACCGGCGCCTCGAAGCCCGGCACCAGGCGCTTGTAGCTGTTGGTGCTGGCGTTGGTGAAGGCGTTCAGGGCCTG
>JARRRO010000209.1:0-3946 GCA_037380645.1 Gammaproteobacteria bacterium
CGAAGAGGGAGGTTGTCATTTCGAGCGCAGCGAGAAATCTTTACCTTTCTCCCTTGCGCCCAGAAACAACACGATTTCTCGCTGCGCTCGAAATGACAGGGGAGACGTATGGTGGGTTACGCAGCGCTTAGCGCCGCGTAACCCACCCTACTATTCACTATTTACTACTTACTTTTCCGTACGCCAGCCCTCCGCGTACGTCTCGCGCGCCACTTTCGAGTAGGGCACGGGGCTGACGATGGCCCGCATCTCGATCTGCTTGTGGGGCTTCTCGACAGTCGTCTTCTTAGTGCCGCCGTCTTCCTCGCCCCAGACCACCGTGACCTCGGTGCCGATCTCCACGTCCGGATCGATAGTGGCCAGGGACAGCATGGACCGCTCGTTGTAGCTGTAGCCGGTGAACATGGAGAAGCCGATGGTCTTGCCGTTCAGCTTCACCGCGTCGTAGTTCGCCGAGGCGTAGTTGGACAGCGGCAGGTCCATGTACTTGTAGTTCTCCCCGCCCGGCACGAACAGCGACGCGAAGACCTTGGCGACGTCGTCGCCGTTCCAGGCCAGCGTCACCTTCCTGCGGTGCGGCTTGTCGGCGATCTTCTCCAGGGCCTCGCGGCCGATGAAGTCATGGTCGAACTTGACGAAAGGCCCGTAACCCAGTTCATACGGGGTCAGGTAATAATCCTCGATGTTGTCGGAGACAAAGCTGCCGCCGATGGATCCCGTGGCCTCGTAACTCTTCTCGTCCAGCCACTGACGGTACGGCTTCATCTTCTCGCCGGTGTACACCGCCGGCAGCGGCGAGGGTATCCAGCCCGATTCCAGGGTATTGGTGGCGTATGCCCTGGCGCCGACCTGGGCCAGGCCGAACTCCTTGCCGGCCTCGACGATGGCGGCGCGGATCTCCTCGCCCTCCTCGTACGGACCCCAGATTTCCAGGCCGGGAGCGCCGGCCATGCCATGGCGCAGGGCGCGGACCTTCCTGCCCGCGATGTTGATGTAGTCCATGTTGAAAAACTTGATGTCCGCAAACGGCCCGCCATTGAGCTTTTCGATGACCTGCTCGGCGTTGGGCCCCTGGATCTGGTAACGGTAGAATTCGCGCCTCACCGGCTTGCCCATGGGGCGGGAAGGGGATCGGTCGTCTTTCAGGATAGTAACGTCGTAGTCGCCCGTCTCGGCATGGAACTGGATCCAGTTGGCGGTCGGGGCGCGTCCGACGAACACGTATTTGCCCTTGTCCAGATGGAAGAGGATGCCGTCGCCGATCACGTGGCCGTCGTAGCTGCAGGGGACGAACTGCTTGGCCTTGTTGTCCGTGAAATTCTTGAACGTGTTGATGGCGAGGTCGGAAAGCAGTTTGATGCCGTCCGGGCCTTCAATGAAAATATCCACCATGTGATGGGACTGGTCGAAAAGGACGCAGGTCTCGCGCCAGGCGCGCTGTTCGTCGCGCCAGTTGGTGAATTCGGGTGCGACTACCGGATAGACATAGGCGCCGATCTGCGAATTGCGCAGCATCTTGACCGGATTACCGGCGCTCTGGAGTATGTCTTCCAAACTTTTATTAGGCATATCCCCCTCCTCCTGGTGAGGTAACATTTGACTGGGTAATAAAATAGATTAGCACTAGGGGCATCCTCCGAACAAGGGGGTTCGATTTTTACCCTGCAGGCGGTGCAATGTTACGATTTTTCAGTGAGATACATCGAGGGGATGGGTCCACGCCCATCACACAAGACCGCGGACAGCAATGGAGAACCTGACATCATGACCAATATCAGCGGCGGCGAACTCGTCATCCGCACCCTGCTCCAGGCCGGCGTGGAGCAGATATTCGCCCTGCATGGCGCCCATATCGAAACCCTGTTTCAGTCCTGCCGGGAACACGAGGTAGGCGTCCTGGACACCCGCCACGAGGCGGCGGCGGGGCATGCGGCGGAGGGCTACGCCCGCGCCGCCCGCCGTCTCGGCGTGGCCATGATCACCGCCGGGCCGGGCTTTACCAACGTCGTCACCTCCATCGCCAACGCGTACCTGGACCGCACCCCCGTGCTGTACCTGGCCGGCTCCGCCGCCCTGGGCGACGCCGAGACCAATACCCTGCAGGCCGGGATCGACCAGGTCGCCGTCGCCGCTCCCGTCACCAAGTGGGCGCACCGCATCACCACCGTCGATCAGCTTCCCAGGCTCACCGCCCAGGCCGTCCGCATCGCCACCTCGCCGCCCATGGGACCGGTGCTGCTGGACCTGCCCATGGACGTGCTGTCCGCGACCGTGGCGGAACAGGACATCGCCATTCCGGAAACCGTGTTGCTGGATGCCCCGGCCGCTCCCGCGGACCCTTGCATCGAGGCCTCGCTGGCGTTGCTGCGCCAATCCCGGCGGCCGGTGATCCTGGCCGGCGGCGGCGTCTGGGAGGCCCGGGCCGAGTCCGCCCTGGCCGAATTCGTGGAGAAAACCGGCATCCCGGTGTATTCCGATTTCGCCGGGCACGGCCTGCTGCCCGCCGACCACCCCCTGTACGGCGGCACCACCCACAAGCTGGCGGACCTGACGGAACCGCACCGTCCCGATGCGGTCCTGATCCTGGGCATGCGGCTGGGCCTGTTCACCCTGGGCGCAAGCGATGCCTTGATTCCAAAGGCAGCCAGGATTATCCACGTCGATGCCGACGCCAGGGAAATCGGCCGCCTGCGGGACGTGGACGCAGGAATGGTCGCCGACTGCGGCGAGGTCCTGGCCGCTTTGAACCAGGCCACCGGCGCCGGCTGGCCCGATTACGGCGACTGGCAAGGGATCATCGCGGCGGCCAGGGTCGTCCGCCGGGAACAGTTCGCGGAGGCCATGAGCAGGAAGGCGCCACCCATCCATCCCTATCAGGCGGTCCGGACCGTGGTGGACAATCTTGCGCCGGACGCCGTCGTCATCGGCGACGGGGCCGAGTCCTACCACTGGCTGAACGAAGTGATCCAGCAGAAACAGGGCGGCAGCTACCTTACCCACGGCTACCTCGGCGCCGTGGGTTTCGGCCTGGGCCTGGCCATGGGCGCCCAGACCGCCCACCCCGACCGCCGGGTCCTGTGCCTGGCCGGCGACGGCGCGGTGGGTTTCACCATTGCCGAGTTCGACACCATGGTGCGCAACAACCTGCCCGTGGTCACGGTGATCATGAACAACCGCAGCTGGGCGGCCTCCCAGCATTTCCAGGAAATCGTCTCCGGCACAGAGAGCCTGATCGGCACCCGCCTGGGCGAGGCCAGCTACCACGAAGTGGCGGCCGGCTTCGGCTGCCACGGGGCTTATGTGGAACGGATAGAAGACCTGGCTCCGGCTGTCCGGGATGCCTTCGCCAGCGGCAGGCCGGCATGCATCAACGTCGCCGTGGACGTGGTCCCCCTCCCGCCGGAGGTCGGCCTCTTGATGTCAAGGCATTAGGGGTTTGCTCAGGCGCTGGCCTGATCCAGGCGCTGCAGCTGCTCGCTGCTGAGCTGCAACCGCGCCGCCCCGATCAGATCATTTAGCTGTTCCAGGGTGGTGGCGCTGGCGATGGGAGCGACGACGCCGGGCCGGGTCATCAGCCAGGCCAGGGAGATCTGCGCCTGGGTGGCGCCGGTCTCCTCCGCCACCGCGTCCAGGGCATCGAGGATGCGCATACCCCGCTCGTTCATCATGTCCTTGACCCGGTAGGCGCGGGGCCTGTTTTCCAGGTCCTTCTCCGTGCGGTACTTGCCGGTGAGAAAACCGCAGCCCAGGGAAAAATAGCTGATGACGCCGATGTTTTCCCTGACGCAGAGGCCCTGCAGCTCCCCTTCGAAATCACTGCGGTCGTAGAGATTGTAACAGGGCTGCAGGGTCTCGTAGCGCGGATAGCCGTTTTCTTCGCTGATGCGCAGGGCCTCGGCGAGGCGCCCGGCGGAATAGTTGGAAGCACCAATGGCCCGGACCTTGC
>JARRRO010000210.1:0-3939 GCA_037380645.1 Gammaproteobacteria bacterium
GTCCGTGAGGCGAGGGATGAAAAGTTTCCTGCCATTGAAGTACTTCGGTTGTTGAGGGGACAGCGGTTTAACCAATAAGACATAACAAGGAATCATTCACGCGTTCGCCATGTCTTTTTATCCGTTAAAACGGCTGATCGTGCCGGCGGTCCTGTTGTTGCTGGCCCTGGCGCTGCGCCCGTTTGCCGTCAATCTGGACGACGTCTATCTGTCGCTGCTGAACTGGGGGCCGTACCTGACCCTGGGCATAGCCCTGCTGCTGAGCGCCTATTCCGGCGCCTCCCGCACCTTTACCGCGATCCTGGGCCTGCTGGCGGCGTATTTCTTCATACAGTCCCGGCTGCAGATCTCGCTGGCCGAGGCGGATGCCTTGATTGTGTATACCGGCATCAGCCTGTTGCTGCCGTTGATCCTGCTGCTGTTGTTCCTGCAGCGGGAACGCGGGCTGTGGAACCGTCACGGGGCGCTGACCGTGGCCATTGTTCCTGTGCTTCTGGCCGTTGGCGGCCTGCTGCATCAAATCATATCCGACGGCGCGCTCCTGGATCTGATAAACAGCCACTTTGCCGTGAAGCCGTTCTCGGGTTATATCCTGTCCGTCAGCGCCAGCCTCGTCTTCGTCGCGGCGCTGGTGCCGGGCGTGTACCGGCTGTACCGCTATAACAGCGAATATGACGCCGCGCTCCTGGGCGTATGGCTGTTCGCGTTTTTTACGCTGGTCCTGTTCGACCGGCCCGCCGTCTCCACCCTGATGTTCAGCCTCGTCGGCATCTCCCTGATCATCAGCCTGCTGCGCAGCATCTATGACATGGCCTACCGCGACGAGCTGACGGGCCTTCCCGGCCGGCGGGCGCTGAACGAACGTCTCAAGGGGCTGGGCAAGCAATACGCCATCGCCATGATGGACGTGGATCATTTCAAAAAATTCAACGACGTCTACGGCCACCACATGGGGGACGAGGTACTGAAAATGGTGGCCAAGCAAATCGGCGAAATTACCGGCGGCGGCAGCGCCTACCGTTACGGTGGCGAGGAGTTCTGCGTGGTCTTCCCCGCCAGGACACCGGAATACTGCAAGCCCTTTCTCGAGGCCGTACGCGCCTCCATTGAGAACTACCATATGGTAGTGCGCGACATGAAGCACCGGCCCAGGTCAAAAAAGGCCGCCCAGCAGCGTCGGGGGCGGCGGGCCAGAAGCCGCAGCAAGGAAGTTTCGGTCACCATCAGCATCGGCCTGGCCGCGGCCAGTGAAAAGAACGGTGACGTGCAGACGGTGCTCAAGGCCGCAGACAAGGCCCTGTATCAGGCGAAAAAGAAGGGCCGCAACCGCCTGGTGGTGGGCAAGTAAACGCGGCGATAAATCTTCTCCGCACCGGGCAGGGAACTTGAGAGAGACCGGGCCTTCCAACAACAAGTATCCCCGAACCGCTTCGTTGCTGCGAAATCAAGGCGTCGCAGTGTGAATGGCAACGAGCCGCTGTCGGCCGGCGGGCCGCCTCAACACGGATACCCGCCATGTGTATAATAAGCCGCCTGCCGCCTCACCCTGCAGCCGGATAACACCAGGAACGCAAGCATCCATGAAAAAAGCCGTCGCCGCCGTCATCGTCATCGCCATCGTGGTGCTGGCCGCGTTTTATTACCTGAAACAGGGCGGAGAGGAGGCGGCCCCGCCGCAGACCCGGGAGATCTCCGTACCCCCGGCCCAGAACGAGCAGGAGAAAGCGCCGGCGATAAAGCATCCCATTTATGAAATCACGGTGGGTGCCAAAAAGCGCGAGATGCCCTCGGTCCGGCAGGAGGCCGTACCCACGCTGGATCGCAGCGACGGTCCGGTCCGGGAAGCCCTGTCGGAGTTCATCGAAGAGAAGAAGCTGCAGAATTCGATCATCTTCAAGAACATCATCCGCCGCTTCGTGGTTACCGTGGACAACCTGACCCGGCAGAAGCTGCCGCAGAATTACCGCTTCGTCACCGCCATACCGGGCCAGTTCAGCGTCAAGAAGTCCGGCGGAAAGGACCACTACGTCCTGTCCGAACAGAATTTCCACCGCTACGACCTCCTGGTGAGCCTGGCGGAATCCGTGAATCTCAAGCAGCTGGTCATCCTTTACACTCGTTATTATTCCCTGTTCCAGCAGGCCTACGAGGAAATGGGCTACCCCCACCGTTATTTCAACGATCGCCTGGTGGAGGTCATCAGTCATCTGCTGGCGGCGCCCGAACCCCGGGGCCCCATAGAACTGGTGCAGCCCAAGGTGTTCTATGAATTCGCCGATCCCAAACTGGAGAAACTGTCCGCCGGACAGAAGATCATGATCCGCATCGGCCCGGACAACGAACGCCGGGTCAAGGATGTGCTGCGCAAGCTGCGGGGCCTGCTGGTGAAGTCCAAATCGTAACGCAGCGCGGGTTGCGGCGTCGGGCCACGCTGCGCTAATCTGCCTTTAAGCCGGCTCACAGTGGACTGTAACCATGCAGCACACCATCAAATCCATCGACGTCAATGACAGCCCCATGGAGGTCTTCCTGTTCAGGCCGCAAGGCGTGGGGCCCCATCCCGGAATTCTCCTGGCCATGCACATCCCGGGGCACGGCGGTCTGGAGGGGGACACCTTCACCCTGAAAACGGCGGAGCGTCTTGCCGAGAACGGTTATTTTGTCGCCGTGCCGTTCATCTTTCACTGGTGGCCGAAACAGGCGGAGATGGAGGTAAAGCGCCAGGAAAGCCGCGACGACTGGACGGTGGCTGATCTCAAGGCCGCCTGTAAGCTGCTCGCCGCCAGTGAAGAAGTCGACGGGAACGCCATCGGCATCGTCGGTCACTGCTGGGGCGGGCGCGTCGCCTGGCTGGGTGCCTGCCATATCCCCGACTTCAAGGTCTGCGTGGTGTTCTACGGAGGCAACATCAAGACGGGCCGGGGCGAGGGCAGCCCGGCCCCCATAGACCTGGCGGCGAACATCCACTGCCCGGTGATCGGCTTCTTCGGCAACGAGGACAAGAACCCCCCGCCGGGGGATGTCGATGACTACGAACGGGCCCTGACCGAGGCCAAGGTTCCCCACGTCTTTCACCGCTACGATGGCGCCGGCCATGCCTTCCAGTGCTTCCCCATGCCGGAACGCTACCGCGAAGAACAGAGCGAGGATGCCTGGGATAACCTCCTCGGCTATCTGAAACAGTATTTATAGAGAGTAAGGCAAGAGGGGGTATCAATGCGTATTCTGTTTTTATTGGCGGGCTTGCTGTACGGCATGGGGGCATGGGCGGGGCCCGCACCCGGCGGCGCTGATCTGCTGGCCGCCTGCAACCATTCATTAAAGCGCGGTTTTACGGGGATGCAGGGCGCCATGTGCAGCTATTACGTGACGCCCTGCGATTGCGCGGCCGTGAGGAAACCTGACGCCCCCCGCGTCTGCCTGCCGGATGACGTCCCCGTGGCGGAACTGGCGCGCAAGGTGGTGGCTGGCCTTAAGGCGCGCCCCGGGCTGCAATCGCGCAGCGCGTCCGCCGCCGCCGCCGTGATCCTGTCACGGGATTATCCCTGTCGGTAACGATGCGAAAAAAACGGGTTGGAAGCCGGTGGGGCAAGATGAACACGATGACAAGCGAGGCCATGACATGAATAACCCCCTGCGGGAATCGGGAAAGCCGCGGTTCTTCAAGGTGGCCAACCCGGAGGCAACGGGCCTCGCGGCCCCGCCGCCGCGCCGGGGCCAGTCCCTGCGACTGGCGGTGCGCGCGCTCGGCGGCATGCAGAAGGAGGCGCTGGTGATCTCCAGCCTGCCCGGCGCCATGTGGCGCCTGGCCAGCGACGAGGGCGCCTACCTGGCGGGCTTGAATGAGGGCCCGTGCCCGCTGTCCTTCCTTACCACGGGCATGGTGTCGTCCTACATGGAGGAGATCCTGGCCCTGGCCAGGCAGCGCGGCGTCGCCAT
>JARRRO010000211.1:0-3904 GCA_037380645.1 Gammaproteobacteria bacterium
CCAGTCTTCTTGCATTCGATAACCCGGTGGAAGGATCTGAAAGTGGCGGCGCCTGGTTGCCCAGCGGCAGTAGCGCCGTGACCAGTTCCATGGTGTCCAATAGCGATGGCATTACCGTCCGCTATCTGGATGACACCAATCTCAAGGTGAAGGCGCCCTACATGGTTTCGCCTTCCGCGGATTTGCACCTTAAACTCGGCAATGGCCTGCTTCAAGGTGAAATTGTCGGCGTGTTCGATTGCGAACACGTCGATGTTTTCCAGATAACCAATGCCAGCCCGGACACCAGTGGTTCCATCTCCCATAATACCGGTACGGGGTCGCCGGGGAACGCGACCAAACCCCTGGATAAAAAATACCTGGGAGACGCCAGCATCGTGCGATTCATTTCGCGCCGCTATTATATCGGCACGGGCAGCTATGGTGGACCTTCCCTGTTCCGGGAGGTTTTTGCCCAGGACAAGAATGACATCAATAACAACGGCAATACCACGGAGGTGATTCTGCAAAGCCAGGAGCTGATCCAGGGCGTTGAAAACATGCAGATCCTCTACGGCGAGGACACCATTGGCGGTGACAAGATTGCGGATACCTATGTGACGGCTAATAACGTCACGAACTGGGGAAACGTAGTCAGTGTTCGCATCTCCCTGTTGTTCCGCACCATCAAGCCAAACCCGCAAATAACGCCCGATACCAGAGTTTACACTTTGCTTGGCGGACCTTCCGTGGGCGGCATCACCGAGGGGCCGATGAATGATCAATACCGGCGCCGGATCGTCACCGCAACGGTACAGATTCGCAACAGAAGCATGTAGGAGCGCTTGGGATCGGGGGATCCCCTGGGAACAGAGTTCTTCATTTATTCCGTGATCCAACGGGTTCCTGATTAAGGCAGGATCGCGAAGGCCCGTGCGGGAAAACCAATCCCGTTCCTGGGCTTGGGCCAGGTCACCACGATGACGGAGCCGGTGGCCGGCACCTTATCCAGGTTGGCCATGGCTTCTATCTGCCAATGATTATGCCTGAGCAACCAGGTTTCCGATCCGAGGCCTTCGCTGGTGTCGGTGTCCAGGGATTCATGGCCGATGGCGATGACGTGCCGGTGCTCGAACAGGAACTTGACGGCCTCCAGGGACCAGGCGGGGAAGGGAAAGCGCTTGAAGCGCGCCGGGTCGCGGTCCCAGTCCTTGTACATATCGGTGCGCAGGGCCGCGAAGGCCCCCCTCGGCACCCGGCCATGCACCTTCTCCCATTTCCTGATGTCGGACACGCTCAGGGCGTGGTCGGGATCGGCGCCCAGCAGGGGCGTCATGTCGAACACCACCAGCGGCAGGATCATCTGCTTGAGGGGGATCCTGTCCATGGTCATGCCGTCAGGGTCGAAATGGGCCGGGGGATCGACATGGGTGCCGTACTGGCCGGCCATGGCGTAGAAGGTCGCGCGAAAGCCGTCCTGGTCTATGGTATAGGGCCGCCCCGTCACGGGGTCTGCGGCCCGCGCGAAGGTTGCCTGCCCGAATCCCTTCCACACAGGTGTCGACGGGCCGAAGGAGTGGGTCAGATCCACGTACTGCTTGGATTGCAGGATTTGCAGCGCCTCAGCCAGGGATCCGTCCCGGGCGAGGACACAGGCAGGCGTCGCGGCGCCTACGACGATGAGTGCCAGGATCAGGGCAGGCACGCACTGTGACTTCCTGTTCATGGGTGTTCCCCTTATTACACTGTTGGATAAGTATAGGTCAGGGGACGGTGTTCGGAGCCGTATCGAGGGTTCGACGTGACGGCCTTTCAGCGAATCAGGGGAGCCTCAGCCCTCCTCCGCCAGGCTCTTGCTCACCACCTCGTATAGATTTAGGCTCAGTGTCTTGGTTCGGGAAATTCTTTCCAGTTCCCCGCGCATCATTTTTGAACGATTCGGCTCCAGGCGGCGCCAGCGTGCCAGTCGGCCGGCGAGATGGGCCGCCAGCGCGCCGTTGAGTGAATCTATCTTCAGCACGTAGTCGGCGAGGAAACGGTAGCCGCTGCCGTCAGTACGGTGCAGGCCCGGCATGTTCTCGGCGGCAAAGGCGCCAATCACGGCGCGCACCCGGTTGGGATTGCGCAGGCTGAAGACGGGATGGCGCATGAGCTCCTCCAGGCGATCGAGCACATCATCGCGCCGCGCGGTGGCCTGCAAGCGGAACCACTTGTCCATGACCAGCGGGTTGTCCCGCCAGCGCTGCTCGAAATCCGCGAACAGGGCTTCCCGCGCCTCGCCGGGCAGGTCGTTGATGGCGGACAGGGCGGCGAGTACATCGGTCATGTTGTCGGCGCTGTCGTATTGCGCACGGCAGCACGCGGCCAGTGTGTCCGGATCGGCTTCGTACAAATAGCCCATGATGACCCGTTGCAGGCGGCGGCGGCCGACGTTCTCTGCATCCAGCCGGTATGGCCCGCCCGCCTTGAGGGCATCGTAAAGCGGGGTGAGTCGTTCGCCCAACTCCTGCGCCAGGAATTGTTTCAGCGCCTTGCGGGCGCCGACCACCGCATCCGGATCGACCACGTCCAGTTGTTCGGCGATCTCGGTCTCGCCGGGGAGGGACAGCATTTCGGCGATCAGGGCCATGTCCTCCAGGGGGCCGGTGATTAGGGCCGTGAAGGTCTCGCCCAGGGCCGCGTCGAATTGCGGCCGCCCGCCCGCGGCGAGGACATCCAGGGCCTGCAGCGCCGCCCGCAGCAGCAGGGTCTGGCCGGCATCCCAGCGGCTGAAGGGATCGGGGTCATGACGTACCAGGAAAAGCAGGTCTTCTACCGAGTAGGGCGGATCCAGGGTGACCGGTGCCGAGAAGCCACACAGCAGGGACACCACCGGCTTTTCGGGCACGGAACGGAAGCGGACGGTGGTTTCCGGCTCGCGCAGGTGCAGCAGCGCCGAGCCGTCAGCCTGTATCTCGATGCCGACGCTGTCCTCCGGGTCAGGGGTGACGGCGTTGCCGGTGCCGTCCAACAAGCCTAGGCGCAGGGGGATATGCATGGCCTGCTTGTCCTTCTGTCCCGGTGTTGGCGCCAATTCCTGGCGCACGGTGAGTTCGTAGATCCGTTTGTTCGCGTTGTACCGATCACGCACGGTGAGTTTCGGCGTGCCGGCCTGCCTGTACCAGAGACGGAACTGGCCGAGATCGCGGCCGGAACTCCGCTCCAGGGTCGCCACGAAGTCCTCGATGGTAACCGCCTGGCCATCGTAGCGCTGCAGGTAGTCCTGCACGCCCTTTATGAAGGCGTTATCGCCGAGGATGGTGTTCATCATGCGGATCACCTCGGCCCCTTTCTCATACACCGTCACCGTGTAGAAGTTGTCCATCTCGATGTAGGATTCCGGCCGGACCGGGTGCGCCAGGGGACCGGCGTCCTCGGGGAACTGGGCGCGCCGCAGCATGCGTACTTCCTGGATGCGCTTGACCGCGGCCAGACCCTGGTCGGCGCTGAATGACTGTTCGCGGAACACGGTCAGGCTTTCCTTGAGGGAAAGCTGGAACCAGTCGCGCAGGGTAACGCGATTTCCGGTCCAGTTGTGGAAGTACTCGTGGGCGATGACGTCGGTGATGGACAGATAGTCCTCGTCGGTGGCCGTGGTGTCGTCGGCCAGGATGAAGCGGTCATTAAACAGGTTCAGGCCCTTGTTCTCCATGGCGCCCATGTTGTACGTGGAGACGGCCACGACCATGTACACGTCGAGATCGTATTCCAGCCCGTAGACGCGCTCATCCCAGGCCATGGCCGCCTTGAGAGAGTCCACGGCGTGGTCGCACTTTTGCTCGTTGCCGTGATCGATGTAGAAGCGCAGGGCCACCTCGCGGCCGCTGTCGGTGGTGAAGGTGTCCTCGACGCAGGCCAGGTCGCCGGCCACCAGTGCAAACAGATA
>JARRRO010000212.1:0-3865 GCA_037380645.1 Gammaproteobacteria bacterium
AGCATATAGAATTTTTTCACTAAAGCGGTTTAAGTGTGGCCCAGGCATCTAAAAAGCGCAAGGAGGTTCCGCGGGACACCGGGCCGTTTGTCCGCAATGCCCGGGAAGCCGGCCTCATCGCCCTGACCCTGATCGCCGTCTATCTGTTCATCGCTTTGCTCACTTATGATGCGACCGACCCGGGCTGGTCCCAGGCGGTGCCCGCGCACCGGGTGCATAACAGCGGCGGCGTGGTGGGCGCCTGGCTCGCCGACGTCCTCCTGTATCTGTTCGGCTACCTGGGCTACCTGTTCCCCTTCATCCTGGCCTTTGACGGCTGGCGGCTGTTCCAGAACCATCGCCTGCGGCGCCCCCTGGACCAGCTCCAGCTGATCCTGCGGGTGGCAGGGTTCCTGCTGCTGTTTGCCGGCGGCTGCGGGCTTTCCTGGTTGTATTTCCACACCGGTGCCCGCTTACCTCACGAACTGCGCGGAGCCGGAGGCATCATCGGCGACGAGATAGGCAATCTGCTGGTGGTGACCTTCGGTCATCTCGGCACCACCCTGATCATGCTGGCCATGTTCCTGGCCGGCGTCACCTTGTATACGGGGCTGTCCTGGCTGTGGGTGATGGACAGCACCGGCCACTGGACCCTGCAGCTGTGGCAGTTCTTCCATGGCGCCGTCCATAACCTCCGGGAAGCCGCTGCGGGTCGCAGGGTGAGACGCGAGCGGGAGACCGTCGTCCGGGAGGAGAGACAGAAGGTGGAAAGCCGGCCGCCGCCCCGCATCGAGCCAGTGATATCCGGCTTACCCGCCGGCGCGCGCTCCGAACAGGAGAAACAGGAACACCTGTTCGTCCCCCCGGCGGATTCCGTGCTGCCGCCGCTGAAGTTGCTGGACGGACCGAAACCGTCCCCGGGTCGCTATTCCCGGGAGGCCCGGGAGGCCATGTCGCGCCAGGTGGAGCTCAAGCTCAAGGACTTCGGCGTCGAGGTCAGCGTGGTGGCCGTACATCCCGGGCCCGTGATCACCCGCTTTGAGCTGGAGCCGGCGCCCGGGGTCAAGGTCAACCGGATCAGCAATCTCGCCAAGGACCTGG
Source organism: Gammaproteobacteria bacterium (assembly GCA_037380645.1). Lineage (GTDB taxonomy): Bacteria > Pseudomonadota > Gammaproteobacteria > Eutrophobiales > Eutrophobiaceae > JBBDSH01. The sequence continues at coordinate 1,081 of JARRRO010000212.1, forward strand.
CCCGCTCACTGTCGGTGGTCAGCGTCAGGGTGGTGGAGGTGATACCGGGCAAGTCGGTGATCGGTCTGGAAATACCAAACGAGACCCGCGAATTGGTCACCCTGGGGGAGATCCTTAATTCCAGCGCCTACGAAGAGGTGAAATCACCCTTGCCCCTGGCCCTGGGCAAGGACATCAGCGGTAACCCCGTGGTTACCGAGCTGAACCGCATGCCCCACCTGCTGGTGGCGGGCACCACCGGCTCGGGTAAATCCGTGGCCCTGAACGCCATGATCCTGAGCCTGCTGTACAAGTCCACGGCGCGGCAGGTGCGTCTCATCATGATCGATCCCAAGATGCTGGAACTGTCGGTATACGAGGGCATCCCCCACCTCCTGACGCCGGTGGTGACGGATATGAAGGAGGCGGCCAACGCCCTGCGCTGGTGCGTGGCGGAGATGGAGCGCCGTTACCGGCTGATGGCCGCCCTGGGGGTGCGCAACATCGGCGGCTTCAACCGCAAGGTGCGCGAGGCCGCGGAGCGCAGGAAACCCCTCAAGGACCCCCTGTACCAGCCGGTCGGGGAAGGAGACCCTGTCCCCGATCTGGGTGAGCTGCCGTTCGTCGTGGTCATCATCGACGAGCTGGCCGACATGATGATGACGGTGGGCAAGAAGGTGGAGGAGCTGATCGCGCGTCTGGCGCAGAAGGCGAGGGCAGCCGGCATCCACCTGCTCATCGCCACACAGCGTCCGTCGGTGGATGTCATCACCGGCCTGATCAAGGCCAATATACCCTGCCGTATCGCCTTCCAGGTCTCCTCCAAGGTGGATTCCCGCACCATCCTGGACCAGATGGGGGCGGAGCACCTGCTGGGGCACGGCGACATGCTGTTCCTGGCGCCGGGCATGAGCATTCCGGAGCGGGTCCACGGCGCCTTCGTGGACGATAACGAGGTCCACCGGGTGGTGGAGAACCTGAAGGGCAGGGGTGAACCGGATTACCTGGAGGAGATCACCGCCGGGCCGGCCGATGGCGGGACCGACGTCATTCCTGGACTGGAGCCCGTCAGCGACGACCATGATCCCCTTTACGACGAGGCGGTGCGGATCGTCACCGAAAGCCGCAAGGCCTCGATCTCCTATATCCAGCGGCGGCTCAAGATCGGCTATAATCGCGCCGCCCGCATGGTCGAGGAAATGGAGCAGAGCGGTCTGGTAGGCCCGCTGGAATCCAACGGCAGCCGCGAAGTGCTGGCCGCCCCCCCGCCCAAGGACTAGCCACCAGTCATAACCCATAAGCCATAAGTAAAAGCGACTCACGAGTTGTCATAACTAAAATGCTTATCTGGAACGTATCGGGATGAGAAAGTCTTGGTTGTTACTTGCTGCTGGTAGCTTGTTGCTAGTAGCTATTTTTGCGCATGCCGCGGAGACCGGCGGCGGCAACAGTCTCGACCACTTCCTTGACGGCTTGAAGAGATACAGCGCCCGTTTCCAGCAGAAACTGTTGAGCGACGACGGCGAGGTGCTGGATAAGTCCTCGGGTATGGTCTATCTGGAGACACCCGGGAAGTTCAACTGGCACTATTACAAGCCATATTCCCAGTATCTGATCAGCGACGGGCACAGCCTGTGGATTTACGACGAAGACCTGGAACAGGTGACCATCAAGAACATCTCCCAGGCCATCGAAAATTCACCCGCCTCCATCCTCGGCGGCGATCTGGATATCGACAAGTATTACCGCGTCAAGGATCTGGGCGTCACCGACGGCGTCGACCGCATGGAGTTGACTCCCCGGGACAGCGATTCCCAGTACCGTGCTGTGCGGCTGGGTTTCAAGGGGAAGTACCTCGTCAGTATGGACTTGTTCGACAATCTCGGCCAGGCGACCGAGATTCGCTTTACGGACGGCAGCCGCAATCCCCAACTGGATGAACAGCTCTTCCATTTCAGCCCGCCGGCCGGGGTAGACGTGATCGACGGACGCCGATGAGCGACCGGGAGGATTTCCGCCCGCTGGCCGACCGCATGCGGCCACAGTCCCTGGAGGAATTCGTCGGCCAGGGACATATCCTTGCCCCGGACAAGCCCCTGTACCAGGCGATCCGTTCGGTGCATCTGCAGTCCATGGTTTTCTGGGGGCCGCCCGGGACCGGCAAGACCACCCTGGCCCGGCTCATCGCCGCCGACTGCAACGCCCAGTTCCTGCCCCTCTCCGCCGTGTTGAGCGGTGTCAAGGATATCCGCCAGGCTGTGGACCGGGCCAGGCAGTACCGGGAGATGTACGGCCGGGACACGGTGCTGTTCGTGGACGAGGTCCACCGTTTCAACAAGTCCCAGCAGGACGCCTTCCTGCCTCATGTGGAGGACGGCACCGTAACGTTCATCGGCGCCACCACCGAGAATCCCTCGTTTGAACTCAACAATGCCCTGTTATCCAGGTTGCGGGTCTATGTGCTCAAGCCCCTGCCGGAGGAGGAGATAAGGGCCCTGGTGCGGCGCGCCCTGGAAGACCGTGAGCGGGGGCTGGGACGGCTGGGGCTGGAGATGGATGAAGCAGCGCTGCAGCGCCTGGCGGTGTTTGCCGACGGGGATGCCCGCCGCGCCCTCAACTGCCTGGAAATCGCCTCGGACCTGGCCGAGGGCGACCATATCGACCTTGAGCTCGTCGACCGGGTCCTCAGTGACGGCGGCCTGCGCCGTTTCGACAAGGGAGGCGAGGCGTTTTATGATCAGATCTCGGCGCTGCACAAGTCGGTGCGGGGCTCGGCGCCGGACGCCGCCCTGTACTGGCTGGCGCG
>JARRRO010000213.1:0-3844 GCA_037380645.1 Gammaproteobacteria bacterium
GCGGCGGCGCGTCAAGGCCTTCGGCCTCGCGTTTGAGCACGACGCATTGTACAACTCTGGCCATGGCATGTTCCTCGTTGGCTGCGGCGGACTGAGGCGGCTATTCTAGCATTCCGCGTTCGCGTGGGCAGGTGCAGCGTCTGGCGCCGTTCCTCAGAACGGTTTGACGACCGCCAGGATGACCACCGGAATCAGGATGAACACGGGAAACTCGTTCAACCAGCGGTAGAACACGTGGCTGTGACGGTTGCGGTCGTCGCGGAAATCCTTGAGCAGTTTGCCGCAATACAAATGGTAGACGATCAGCACGCCGACCAGCGCCAGCTTGGCGTGCAGCCAGCCCGAGTGCCCGTAGGCGGCCCACGCATAGTCGATCAGCATCCAGATTCCGAGCGCAATGGTGATGATCGCCCCGGGTGTCATGATTCCATAGTAAAGCTTGCGCTCCATCACCTTGAACCGCTCCAGGCTGACTGTGTCCTCGGCCATGGCATGGTAGACGAACAGGCGTGGCAGATAGAACAGGCCGGCAAACCAGGTGACCATGAAGATGATGTGAAAGGCTTTGACCCATAGCATGCGGCAATTCTCCCGACGCGGTTTTCAGCTGCTGCGCTTCTCGATCATGCGCTCGATTTCACTCCGCAGTCTGTGCAGGTCCAGCAATCCGACCCGGTGCAGGACGATGCGGCCGCTGGGGGCGATCAAAAAGGAGGTGGGTGTGACCATGCGGCGCATGCCGAAGGCTCTGGCCACCCGTTGGTTGATGTCATTAACCACCGGATAAGGGATGTGGCGCTTGCTGATCATCTGTTCGACGCGATTGGGCGGGTCGTAGTACATGCTCACCCCGATCACTTCCAGGCCCTTGGGGTTGAGGTCCCGGTACAGGCGGCTGAGCCCGGGTATTTCCTCCAGGCAGCTGGGGCAGGTGGTGGCCCAGAAAGTCACCAGCACCGGGCGTCCCCGCAGAGCGGCAAGATCCAGCTGATGCCGCTCGGTGGTGTGCACGCGGATGTCCGGTGCCCACCGTACGCGTGGGGGCGAAAACCACAGATAGGCTGCAGTGCCGAGCACGGCTGCCAGCACCACGGCGATGATTCCGTCTCTTGCTCTCATGCAGTGGGCCGCGTTGCCTGCCCGGGGACGCCAGGGTTGATCCTAAAAGCAAACTGGTCGAACCACAATGCCCGTGGCCGGTACTGGGCGCCCTAGACCAGCCGATCCGGATTGGGCCGCTCCTCAGCGGTCGGTTCATCGGTCTGCGGGCTCGGTGGAGCCGGCGGTTCGGGCACGGATTCCGCTTCCCTGCGCTGCAGGAACTCTTGCGCCAGTACCTGATAAATGGGTTCCGGGCAGATGACACGGGAGATCAGATAGGCGAGGAACGCCGTGGCCATGATCGGCAGCAGCATGCTCTGGTTGGCAGTCATCTCCGTGACAATGATCACCGCCGTCAATGGTGTCTGCACCACCGCGGAGAAATAGGCGACCATGGCCAGGATAACGATTGCTGATGAAGGAATGCCGCCCAGAAACTGGGCGATGTGGGCCCCCAGGCCGGCGCCGGTGGACAGCGACGGGGCGAAGATGCCGCCTGGAATGCCGCTCAAGTAAGACACCACGGTGGCCAGCAGCTTCAGGTAGGGGTAGGAATCGCTCAGCGTGCCGGTGCCGGTGACCAGCTGGCGCGCCTCGTTATACCCGGTGCCGTAGGTCAGGCCGCCGGAGGCGAGGCCGATAAGGGCGATGGACAGGCCGCAGACGGCGGCGACCACCAGCGGGCGGCGCTGGCGCAGGGGCTCCAGCCACTGGGTCCCGCGGATCAGCATGAAGCTGAACGTTCCGCCCAGCACCCCGCCGGCGATGCCGCACACCAGCACGGCGATCCAGGCGGTGCCCAGCTGCAGCTCCGCGGGCGTGGATCCGAAGTAGGTGTAATTTCCCTGGATAGCGATGGTGGTGACACCGGCGACCACCACTGCCGTGAGCAGCGTGCCGCTGGTACGTTCCTCGAACGAACGACTCATTTCCTCGATGGCGAACATGATCCCGGCCAAGGGCGTGTTGAACGCGGCCGCGATGCCGGCGGCGCCCCCCGCCAGGATCAGGCCGCGGTCGAGATAATGCAGCGGAAACCGGGCGATGCGGCCCAGGGAAAACATGATGGATGCGCCGACGTGCACCGTCGGGCCCTCACGGCCGATCGACGCTCCGCTGAGCAGGCCCAGCACCGTCAGCACCACCTTGCCGACGACGATGCGCGCCGACAGCAGCGGCGCGCGCTGCGCGTCTTCGCGCATCTCGAGGGCGGCAATTCCCTGGGGTATGCCGCTGCCCTGGGAGCCCGGAAAGTAGCGTTGGGTCAGCCACGCCACCAGGATGAGAATCGCGGGCGAGATCAGCAGCGGCAGGTACGGCGAGATCCCGATCCAGTGGTGGAACGCGTCGTTGGCCTCCTCGCTGACGTACGCGAAGAACACTGCCACCATGCCGACCATCACCGCTCCGGTCCAGAACACGACGCGCGTTTTCCACGCCCTGGGCGACAGCAATCGTGTTCCCGATTGTTTGAATCTGCGGATCAGCAAAAGGTGCTCCGATCGGTAGGGGGTGACGGCACGAAATTCCCGATTATATCGAAAACCGCGGGACTCTGGGCGGTCAACGTACGGCGGGGGCGCCTCCGTCACGTATCATAATCTTCTAATATACTGAATATAAAGGAAAAAGGTTGACCCGTACGAATGTGTCAGCTAGATTACCGTGCAAACTCCCAGCGCACTCGGTCATGGTGATGGCAAGGTCCGGCACAATAAAACTAACGATAGCTGCACAACAATAACAACATCGATCCACCACCATATTTGAGCGGCTCATTGGCCGCTTTTTTATTTCCCTTTCTCATCAGACTTCCCCGCCGGCCGTCGGAGTTTGTATGATGTCGTGATTCGGGCGCAACGACGGGAGTGGGACAATCCAATGATCAAGGCCGGTATCGTTGGCGGTACGGGTTACACCGGTGTGGAGCTGCTGCGGCTGTTGGCAGGCCATCCCCAGGTGGAGTTGACAGCGGTCACCTCGCGCAGCGAGGCCGGCCGCCCGGTGGCGGATCTGTTCCCGAACCTGCGCGGGTATTGTTCACTGGCGTTCGCCGAGCCCGATACGGCGATGCTGGCTGCCTGCGACCTGCTGTTTTTTGCCACGCCCAACGGAACCGCCATGGGTATGGTGCCGGGGCTGCTGGAAGCGGGGGTGAAGGTCATCGACTTGGCGGCGGATTTTCGCCTCAAGGATCCGTCGGAATGGAAGCACTGGTACGGGGTCGACCACGCCTGCCCGCAATGGCTGGACGAGTCCGTCTACGGACTGCCCGAGGTCAACCGCGAGGCAATCCGCAATGCGCGCCTGGTGGCCAATCCGGGCTGTTATCCGACAGCGGTGGCGCTCGGCTTCCTGCCGTTGATCGAGCAGCAGCTGGTGGATCCCGCGCGCCTGATTGCGGATGCCAAGTCCGGCGTCAGCGGCGCCGGGCGCAAGGCGCACGTGGGTTTCCTGATGGGCGAGGTGGGTGAGAGCTTCAAGGCCTACGCCGTCCCCGGCCATCGCCACTTGCCGGAGATCCGCCAGACCCTGGAAGCGGCGGTGGGCATACCCATCGGCCTGACGTTCGTACCCCACCTGCTGCCGATGATTCGCGGTATCCACGCCACCCTCTACGGGACTCTGCGCCGTACCGACGTGGACCTGCAGTCGCTTTACGAAGACCGCTACGTAGACGAGCCGTTTGTGGACGTGCTCCCTGCCGGCTCTCATCCGGAGACGCGCAGCGTGCGTGGCGCCA
>JARRRO010000214.1:0-3842 GCA_037380645.1 Gammaproteobacteria bacterium
CGGGGCTAACCCACCCTGCGTATAGTCAGGGTTCGGGCCCGGTCCAGGAACCGCACAGGTAAGGCCTGTCGCTTTCAGTTTTCAGGGAACCGGTCGCCGCCGGGCCCCTGGAATCGCGTCCCAAAATTGCCCGGATCGGGCGGATCGGGGCGGCCGGGTGTTGTAGAATCACAAGGAAAGAGATAATTATAACTAAGGGAACAGGGCCACTATGAACCTCAGGTATCTGCTGCAAAGGCTCCGGCAGTTGGGCCGGGAATACCTGGACGCCGCCTCCCGGTGGATGCGCTACCGCTGGCTATGGTTCGACTATTTCCTGTCCCAGGTGTGGCGCTATACCTTTACCGGGAGGCTCAGCCAGATCCGCCGTCTGCAAGATACCATCCGGCAGAAGGACGAATACATCCGCTTCCTGCAGTCCGGCACCCGCCCGAAGTCGGAGAAGACGCCGCAGACACCTCTCAAGCAAGTCCTCGAGGCACTGTTCCTGCCTTTGGCGTTACTCGGATTCCTCCTGAATAAAGTCGTCCGATTCTTTCTCCTGCGCCGCCAGAACCTGACCCTGGCCCCTCCCGGCGCGGCCGAGCGGTTTGGCGTCTACAACGGCGCCAGCGAGCGGATCGTGCTGTATCCCGAAGGAGGGAAGCGCTTCCCCGGCGGCCTGGTCTATTTCCGCTATACCCTGGAGACCCGGGCCATCGGCCTGCAGCCGGTGCTGCACGTGGACCCGGGCACCGGCTTCTCCTGGGAATACGCCATTCCCCTGCCGCCGCCCGCCAACGTCACGCAGGTGCTGTTGATCGAACTGCCCGCCGCAACCCACGCCCTGGAACTCACTCTGGGGAACCACGGCGAGCCCTGTGAGCTCCGCGAGGTCAGCCTCAGGGAAACCAATGGCCCGCTGGCCGCCTGGTACCTGTACAAGCATTGCGGCTACCCGCCGGCGGAGGGGCTGCTCATGGCCATTACCCGGCGCGTGCCGGGTATCCGACGCCCGCTGGCCCACAAGGTCCCCTACGGTGAATGGATACGGAAATACGATACCCTGTTGCCCCGGGAGGTCAGGACCATCATCGCCCACATCGAGGCCCTGCCCGATCCGCCCCTGTTCAGCCTCATCGTGCAGCCGGAGCGAGGCAGGGACGATATCCTGGAGGAGACCGTGCTCTCCATCAACTCCCAGCTGTACGGAAACTGGGAAATCCTGTTTCCGGTGGATGAGAGCTTCAGTTCCTTCGAACTGGCCAAGCTGGCGTCATGGGAAAAGGACGGGCGTACGCGGCTGGTCCGGGGCAAGGACTTCACTTCGGCCTGGCACGAGGCCGCCGCCAGGGCCGAGGGGGCCTACACCGCCGTCATGGTCCCCGGCGACCTGCTGGCCGATCACGCCCTGTACCTGGCCGCAGACAAAATCCTCGCCGAACCTGACCTGCAGGCCTTCTATACCGACCACGACATCATGGACGAGGCCGGCGTTCGCCGCGATCCCTGTTTCAAGCCGGACTGGAACCCGGACCTGTTCCTGGGGAGCGCCTACACCCGGCATCTCTGCTTCTACCGCACCGACAGGCTGCGTGAAACGTTCGAGCAGGATCCCGAACTGGCGCCGGCCACCATGGATTTCAGGATCATGGCGGCCATTCCCGACAACGCCGTCGGCCATCTCCCCTTCGTGCTCTACCACCGCCGGCCCCGGAACATCCGGGAAGACACGGAAAGCGTCCCGCCGGCGGTCGTGCAGGATTATCTGGACCGCAAGGGGGAACAGTCCACCGCCGTTGCCAATCCCCTGGACCAGAACCTGGTCAGAGTGGTGCACTCCGTCTCCGACCCCACGCCCCGGGTCAGCCTCATCATCCTTGCCCGCAACCGCTATGTCCTTCTGTCCAACTGCTTGAAGGGGCTGCTGCAGGAGACGGACTACGACAACCTGGAGGTCATGGTCATCGACAACGGCAGCGATGAGGCCGAAACCCTGGACTACCTGAAGGATGTGGGAGAAGACCCGCGGGTCACGGTCATCCGCCGGGACGAGCCGTTCAACTTCTCGGCGCTGAACAACTACGCCGTCACCCAGGCCGGCGGTGAGATCGTTGGTCTGGTGAACAACAACATCTCGGTGATCGAACCCGGGTGGCTCAAGGAAATGGTCGGCCAGCTGCAGCGCCCCAATGCAGGCGTCGTTGGGGCCAAGCTCATCTTCGGCAACGAGACCATCCAGCACGGCGGCATGATCGTCGGCATCGGCGGTGTGGGCGGCCACGCCTTCCGGCATTTCCCGCGCTTTGATCCCGGCTATTGCAACAGGCTGCAGCTCGTCCAGGAGCTTTCCTGCGTCACGATAGCCTGTCTGCTGACCCGGAAAAGTATCTACGACGAGGTCGAGGGCCTGGACGCCCAGAACCTCCAGCGCACTTTCAATGACGTGGATTTCTGCCTCAAGGTCAGGGACAAGGGCTACCGCATCATCTGGACACCCTTCGCGGAGCTGTACAACCTGGAGCCCCCCTCGTTCGGCCCCGATCTCTCCGAGGAGGACCTGAGACGCCGGCAGCAGGAATACGATTTCATCAGGGAGAAATGGGCGGATATCCTGCGCCACGATCCGGCTTACAATCCCAATCTCAGCAGCACGGAGGAGGATTTCTCCCTGGCCAACCCGCCCAGGGTCATCAAGCCCTGGGAGCGGTACCAGTTCGATAAAAGGGAGTGAGGATTGAGGTGTGAGGTGTGAGGCGTGAGGTGTGAGGCGTGAGGTGTGAGGTATGAGGTCTGAGGTGTGAGGTGTGAGGCGTGAGGTGTGAGGTGTGAGGTGTGAGGTGTGAGGTGCGAGGTGCGAGGTGCGAGGTGCGAGGTGTGAGTCGTAAGGAGGGTGCCATTTCGATCCCCCCTCTGTCATTTCGCCACCCCTCTGTCATTTCGAGCGCAGCGAGAAATCTTTGTTTTCGCGGATCAACGATGAATGACAAGATTTCTCCCATCGGTCGAAATGACAATCCGTTTCTTCGTCATTCCGGCGGAGCCTGCCCTGGACCCCGATCCAGGGGCCGGAATCCAGTAGACAGATTTTCCTTATATTGATGCAACTGACTCTCCCTCGTGCAGTACAGCAAGGAATTATTCAATTGACTGGATGCCGGATCGGGCCTGCCCTGGACTTGATCCAGGGTCCGGCATGACGGCGTGTGGTTTAGAGTCTGTCATTTCGAACGCAGCGAGAAATCTTTCCGGTTGATGCGGCCTCCTCGACCCTGCGCGTTCTTTAAAACATTCTTAATAACAATAAGTTATTATAATTAATTCCAGTTAATTATTTTTCTCCGCAAGAAGCGCATCAAAATATTCCAGGGTCTGCTTGAGGCCCTTTTCCAGGTCGATGGTAGGCTTCCAGCCCAGTTCCTTCCCCGCCAGGGTGATGTCCGGCTGGCGCTGCATCGGATCATCCTCCGGCAGGGGCTGGTAGATCAGCTTCGATTTTGACCCGGACATTTCGATCACCTTCTCCGCCAGTTCGCGGATGGTGAATTCCGCCGGGTTGCCCAGGTTGACCGGTCCGGTAAAGCCCTCGGGGGAATCCATCATGGCGGTGAGACCCCTGACCATGTCGTCCACGAAGCAGAAGCTGCGGGTCTGGCTGCCGTCACCATAGATGGTGATGTCCTGGCCGGTCAGGGCCTGGATTATGAAGTTGGACACGACGCGTCCGTCGTTGGGCTGCATGCGCGGCCCGTAGGTGTTGAAGATGCGCACCACCTTGATATCAGGTTCAACTGGCGCCGGTAATCGAAGAACAGGGTCTCCGCGCAGCGCTTGCCTTCGTCGTAGCAGGCACGGGGGCCGAT
>JARRRO010000215.1:0-4431 GCA_037380645.1 Gammaproteobacteria bacterium
GCTCCTCGCCCCGGCCATGATTATGGTAGTCGGGGTGGACGGCCAGGCAGGCCAGTTCCGCCGCGGCCTCTCCCGCGAAGGGATACAGCGCTCCTGTGCCGACGATGACGCCGTCCCGCAGCATCACCGTGAAGTGTTCGATCTCCAGTTCCAGTTTCTCCCGCGAGCGCGCCACCAGTATGCCCTGCTTCTCCAGTGGCACGATCAGCTCCAGGATGCCGGCGATGTCACCGACCTCGGCCTTCCTGATGACATCGTAGGCAACGCCGCTGATCATGGTGCCCACCCCGTCCCGGGTGAACAGTTCCTGCAGGATGGCGCCCTCGATATTTCTTTCAATGAGGTGCACCCGGTCCACGCCGCCGGCGCTGGCGTCCACCGCGTGGCGTAGGTAGTAGTAGTCAGCGCCCTCGCCCTCGGTCATGGTCTTGAGCTGCGCCTCCGCCTGCAGCTGCGTCATCTGCGAGACCAGCTCCCCCTCCCCGTCCTTCAGGCTGCCGCCCTCCATGAGATAAATCAGCTTGTCCGCCTGCAGGGCCACGGCCAGCTTCGCGGCCAGGGCGCCGGCGCCGAGATTGAAGGTCTCGCCGGTGACGGAATAGCCCAGCGGCGGGATCAGGACGATCTCGTGGGCATCCAGTTTGGCGCGGATGGAATCCGTGTCTATGCCCCGTACCTCGCCGGTATACAGGTAATCGACGCCGTCGATGATCCCCAAGGGCTTGGCGGCGACGAAATTGCCGGACGTCACCCTGACGTCGGCGTTGGACATGGGTGTATTGCCCAGGCCCGTGGACAGCCTGGCCTCGATCTCGATGCGCAGCTTGCCCGGAGTGGCGCGTGCTGTATACCAGGACCAGCCTTATCCCCAGGCTGTTCAGCAGGGCGAGGTCGTGCACCAGATCGATGAAGCCGTCGGAGGTGACGGCGTCATCGTCGAACTGGATCACGAAGGTCCGGCCGCGGTGCACCCGAATGTAGGGCGCCGCCGAGCGGAACCAGCTGATGAACTGTGTCGATTCTTCCGTCATTCGCAAAAATGCCTGATCATGCCGTGCACGATAGCGCACATGGGTTCGATGCGATCCTGGGCCAGGTATTCGTTGGCCTGGTGGGCCTGGGCGATATCGCCCGGCCCCAGCACCACGGTCTCCATGCCCAGGGCGTTGAAATATGGCCCCTCGGTGCCGAAGGCGACGGTCCCCGCCTGCCGCCCGGACAGCCGCTCCGCGACCCGGACGATCTCCGAGCCGCCGTCGGTCTGCATGCCCGGAGTGCCGGGGAATATACAATCAAACTCCACCCCCAGGCCAGAACCATCGATGGATTTCATCACCACCTGCCGCAGCGCGGCCCGGGTCTCCTCGATGTCCATGTCCGGCAGCAGTCGTACGTCCAGGGTCATCTCGCAGTCCGCGCATATGCGATTGGGGTTGTCGCCGCCGCGGATGCTGCCGAAGTTCAGCGTGGGCATCGGCACCTTGAAGTCGGCGTCGCTGTGCCCGGACTGCAGCTCGTCGCGCCAGACCATGAGGCCGTTGATCACCGCGTTCATGCCCTCCAGGGCGTTGACGCCCATGCCCGGATCACTGGAGTGTCCGGACCTGCCGATGAGCCGGATGGATTCAAACAGCACGCCCTTGTGCATGCGTATCGGCTGCAGGCCCGTGGGCTCGCCGATCAGGGCGTGCCGGCCCAGGGTGACGCCGGTGTCCACCAGGGCCTTGGCCCCGGACATGTTGCTTTCCTCGTCGCAGGTGGCGAGGACGTACAGCGGCTGCCGCAGCGCCGTGAGATCCATGTCCCTGAGCACGTCGAGGACGATGGCGAAGAAGCACTTCATGTCAGAGGCGCCCAGACCGTAACAGCGGCTGTCCCTCTCAGTCAGCGTGAATGGGTCCTGATCCCACTGCTCCCGGTTGAAAGGCACGGTGTCGGTGTGCCCGGAAAGAACCAGCCCGCCGTCGCCGTCACCTGTCCGGGCGATCATGTTTACCTTTCCTGATCCGCCTACCGGCATGATCCGGATATCGAATCCCAGGCCCTCCAGCCATTCGGCCAGCAGGTCCGCCACGGGCCGGTTGCTCTGATCCAGGGCCGGATCGAGGCAGCTCACCGACGGCGTTGCCACCAGCCGGCGGAATGCCTCCATGAATGCGGGCGGTTTGATTGTCATCGCGGCTTCCCGTTAGCTGTCCAGCTCGACACTGACAAATAATGACGCGCGTTGTATTCTATCCCACCTTGACAGGAATGACCGAATCCCTGGAGTCCCCATGGCGGAAAAACTGAACCGTTTCAGCTCTCGCATCACCCAGCCCCGATCCCAGGGCGCCTCCCAGGCCATGCTCTACGGCACGGGCCTGACCCGCGCCGACATGGACAAACCCCAGGTGGGCATCTCCAGCGTCTGGTACGAGGGCAATACCTGCAACATGCACCTGCTGAAGCTGGCCGAAAAGGTCAGGGAGGGGGTGGCGTCAGCCGGCATGCTGGGCCTGCGCTTCAACACCATCGGTGTCAGCGACGGCATCGCCATGGGGACCGCCGGCATGAGCTATTCCCTGCAGTCGCGGGATCTCATCGCCGATTCTATCGAGACGGTCATGAACGCACAGTGGTATGACGCCAATATCTCCCTGCCCGGCTGCGACAAGAACATGCCCGGCTGCATCATGGCCATGGGCCGTCTGAACCGCCCGGCCCTCATGATCTACGGCGGCACCATCCGGGCCGGGCACAGGGGTGAGCAGAAGATCGACATCATCTCCGCCTTCCAGAGCTACGGTGAATACCTCGCCGGCAGCATCGACGAGGAGGCCCGCATGGACATCGTGCAGAAGGCCTGTCCGGGTCCCGGCGCCTGCGGCGGCATGTACACGGCCAATACCATGGCCTCGGCTATAGAGGCCCTGGGCATGTCGCTTCCCTACAGTTCCAGCACGCCGGCCGAGGACCCGGGCAAGCTGCAGGAATGCCTGGATGCCGGCGCCGCCGTCAGGCAGCTGATGGAAAGGGACATCAAGCCCCGCGACATCATGACCCGGGAGGCGTTCGAGAACGCGGTGGTGCTGGTCACCGTCCTCGGCGGTTCCACCAATGCCGTGCTGCACCTGCTCGCCATGGCTCGCGCCGTAGGAGTGAAGCTGGCCATCGACGATTTCCAGAAGATCGGTGACCGCACGCCGGTGCTGGCGGACTTCAAACCCAGCGGCCAGTACGTCATGGAGGATCTGCACAATGTTGGCGGTACGCCCGCGGTGATGAAATACCTGCTGGCCAACGGCATGCTCCACGGCGACTGCCTGACTGTGACCGGCCGGACCGTGGCGGAAAACCTGGCCGGGGTCCCCGACCTTGAAGAAGGGCAGGACGTCGTCCACAGCCTGGACAATCCCATCAAGCCGTCCGGCCACATCCGCATTCTCAAAGGCAACCTGGCCCCCGGCGGTGCCGTGGCCAAGATCACCGGCAAGGAAGGCGAGACCTTTTCCGGCCCCGCCAAGGTCTACGACTCGGAGGAGGACATGCTCAACGCCCTGGAGAACAAGCAGATCGAAAAGGGCGATGTGGTGGTGATCCGCTACGAGGGCCCCAAGGGCGGACCCGGCATGCCGGAGATGCTCACCCCCACCTCCGCCCTCATGGGCGCCGGACTGGGCGCCGATGTGGCCATGATCACCGACGGGCGCTTCTCGGGCGGTTCGCACGGCTTCATCATCGGCCACGTGGTGCCCGAGGCCCAGGAGGGCGGTCCCATCGCCCTGGTCCGGACCGGCGACACCGTGATCATCGACGCGGTGACCAATGTCATCAACATGGAGATCGATGACTCGGAGCTGGAACGACGCCAAGGTGAGTGGTCCATGCCCCCGTACAAGGTCCGGCACGGGACACTGTACAAATACATCAAGACGGTCAGGTCCGCCTCCGAGGGCTGCGTCACCGACGAGTAAAGGCGGTGATTCGTGAATCGTGAACGGTGAATCGAGGGAAGCCTGGATATCCGCTTAACGCATCGTATCCACCCGATTCACGAATCAGGATTCACCATTCTCTTTATACGTCTCCATCAGGTTGGCCATATCGTCGGCGTGTTCCTCCTCCACGGCCAGGATGTCCTCCAGCATGCGCCGCGTGGTGGGATCCTCCCCGGCCAGGTATTCGATCATTTCCTTGTAGGTGTCGATGGCGATGCGTTCGGCCACCAGGTCCTCCTGAATCATCTCCTTCAGGTTCCTCCCCGCCACGTACTCGGAATGGCTCCGGGAGGTAAGGCCGTCGGGCGAGAGATCCGGCTCCCCGCCGAGCTGGGTAATGCGCTGGGCGATCTGATCGGCATGCTGCTGTTCCTGGTCGGCGTGTTGAAGGAATTCCGCCGCCGCCATCTCGGAATCGATGCCGTCGGCCAGGTAGTAATGTCGCTTGTAG
>JARRRO010000216.1:0-3778 GCA_037380645.1 Gammaproteobacteria bacterium
GCAGCCAGTACGGCCGCCACAAGGTCGCCATTATCGATCCGGCCGAGGCCATGAACCGCAGCACCGCCAACTCCCTGCTCAAGACCCTGGAGGAACCGACGCCCGCCTCGGTGCTGATCCTGTGCAGCCGGCAGCCCGCCCAGCTGCCCGTGACCATCCGCAGCCGCTGCCAGCGCCTTAATTTTACCGGCGGAGACGACGAGGACACCCGCGCCTGGCTGGCGGGGCAACTGACGGACGGGGGGCGGGCCCGGGAACTGCTGTCCCTGGCCGGCGGCCGGCCGCTGGCGGCCCTGCAGCTGGAACAAGAGGCCTCCCTGGAGAAGCAGGCGGCCCTGCTGGACGGGCTGATCGCCGTGGCCGATGGCACCAGAGATCCGGTCAGCACCGCGCGGGAGTGGGCCGGTCTGGGCGCCGCCCAGGTACTGCAATGGCTGCTGGAGTTCATCAGAATCATGATCCGCGCCGGGCTGACCCGGCGCCCGGCGCCGGCGGACAACCCCCTGCAACCGCGGCTGGAGCAAATGTCCCGGGGCAGGAACACGCTTCAACTTCTTGAATGGTATGCTATAGTCTTTCGTAGTTACCGGGCGGCAACGGGCCCGTTCAATCTGAATCCGCAGGGGCTGCTGGAGGAAATCATCGTACACTGGCAGGCCCTGTCCCAATCCGTGCAGGAGGAGACGCAGTGAGTGCAGCCGGAGGCCGTGATCCGCGACAGGGTATCCTGTCCCTGACGATACGGGACAAGAGCGCCCTGTACGCCTCGTACATGCCGTTCATCAAGAACGGCGGTCTGTTCATCCCCACCGCCAAGTCTTACAAGCTGGGCGACGAGGTGTTCATGCTCCTGACCCTGATGGACAGCAAGGAAAAACTCCCCGTGGCCGGGCGCGTGGTCTGGATCACCCCCAAGGGGGCACAGAGCAACAAGACCGCGGGTATAGGCGTGCAGTTCAGCGAACTGGACAAGGGCGCCACCAAGAAGCGCATCGAAAACCAGCTGGCCGGCGCCCTGGCCTCGGACAGGCCCACACATACCATCTAGTTACAAGTAACTACGCCTGCTTTCGAGCGCAGTTCCTGCTTCCCGATATTCCTCAACTCTTGTGATTTGTCACTTGTAACTGCCGTGCTAGTTGACTCGCATTGCCACATCCCCATGCTCGATGCCGACATCGACACGGTGCTGTCTGCCGCGCGGGAGCACGGCGTGGGGCACATGCTGTGCGTGTCGGTGGAGGAGGCGGATTACCCGATCCTCCTGCAGCTGGCCGCCGATCACGACTGCCTGTCCGCCTCCATCGGCATCCATCCCAATACCCAGATGGCCGCGGCGGTGACGGTGGCTGACCTGGTGCGCCACGCGGATGACCCGCGGGTGGTGGCCATAGGCGAGACCGGGCTGGATTATTACCGCAGCGGGGGCGATCTGGAATGGCAGCGGGAGCGCTTCCGCACCCATATCCGTGCCGCCCGGGAGACAGGCAAGCCCCTGATCATCCACTGCCGCGAGGCCAGGGAGGATGTCCTGCGCATCCTCGATGAGGAAAAGGCCCCTGAGGTGGGAGGGGTGATGCATTGTTTCGTCGAGGACCTGGCGACGGCGGAACGGGCCGTGGATCTGAATTTCCTCATCTCCTTCTCCGGCATCGTCACCTTCAAGAACGCCGGTGACCTCAAGGAGGTGGCCCGGAACCTGCCCCTGGCAGTCATGCGGGTGGAGACCGATTCACCCTATCTTGCCCCGGTGCCCTACCGTGGCAAACCCAACCAGCCCGCCTACGTGCGCTTTGTGGCCGAACACATCGCCGCGCTGCGGGAGACCACCCTGGAAGAGGTGGCCGCCGCCACCACGGCCAACTTCAACCGCGTGTTCCGTCCGGTCAATCCTGTCTCTTGAAGAAGCTTGCTGATTTAAAGCCACAGAGATCACAGGGGAACACAGAGGAAATAAGACAGGCCGTCATTCAGGAAATTGAGAAAGCTGAATGACTGAGTGGATATTCCAGGGTCATGTACAAAGTTTTTAAACTCTCTGTGCTCTCTGTGTCCTCTGTGGCAGATCTTTTCGTGTTTCCGTCTGGCCGTGCAGGGCAGTGAATGATTTCTATATAATCTCTATTTTTATCATATAGATGCCTTGATAACCTCAATTGCTTTATCAAGCTTATGCCGGGGCGTGTAGAAGTGAGGAGAGAGGCGGATGCCGCCGCCGCGGGAGGCGCACAGGACGTTGTGCTTTACCAGTTCGCCGTGCAGCCCGGCGCTGTCCCGGCCCTCAATGGAAAAGACCAGGATCCCGGCCCGGCGTCCCGCCTCCCGCCTCGACAGGATCACCGCCCCCGGGATCTGCTCCAGGCCGTCCATGAGCCGCGCGGTGTTGGACAGGACACCGGCCTCGATCGCCGCCATGCCCACCTCCTCGAACAGGGACAGGCTGGCGGCGAGGGCGTGGATGCCCAGCATATTGCTGCTGCCGCATTCAAAGCGCCGGGCCGAGGCGGCGGGGGTAGCGTCGCGGCTGGCGAAGTCGCCGGAATCGCGGATCATGTGCCAGCCGAACTGGTGCAGGCTGAGACGCTCCCTGAGTTCGGGCCGGCAGAAGAACAGGGCGATGCCCTCCGGGCCCAGCAGCCACTTGTGGGCGTCCGCGGCCAGGCAGTCGATCCGCGCCGTTTCCACGTCCACGGCATGGGCCCCCAGGCTCTGGATAGCATCCACGCAGAAGACGATCCCCCGCTCGCGGCAGAATTCTCCCAGCCGGGGCAGGTCCAGTCGCAGGCCGCTGGCAAACTGCACCGAACTCACGGTGAGAACACGGGTGCGCTCATCGCAGGCCGCCAGCAGCGCCGCCTCCGGATCGTCCGTCTTGAGGCTCACTTCGTGCAGAGTCACCCCGCGGCGCGCCTGCGCCGCCCAGGGCAGGCGGTTGGAGGGGAATTCCTCGTCGGAGGTGACGACGTTATCGCCGTCCTGAAAGGGAAGACCCTCGGCGACCACGGACAGGCCCTCGGAGGTATTTTTCAAAAAAGCAATATCCTCAGATGATGGCGCATGGATGAGGCGCCGGCACTGTTCCCGCAGCGCCTGTTCCCGTTCCAGCCAGCGCCCGTAGTCCCTGGCGCCGCTGCGGGCGTTTTCCTCGGCGAAGGCCTGCACGGCATGGGCGGTGCGCGCCGGCCACGGGGCGACGGCCGCGTGGTTGAGATAGATCAGGGACTCGTCCTGGGGGAATTCGCGTCTGATGAAGGTCTCGTCCGGCATGGGGCAAACCCGGCTGTTGTTTGATTCCATCATAACCCATATAGTCCCGCCGTCGCAGGCGGTGGCATCGGACCGTGATAGCCGCGATAATGATCTGCTTTATCCATCCGAGTTGACGATGTTCCAGGAATTATTCGAATACGAGGCGGGCAGGGAAGGCTTCTTCGGGGAATTCGGCGGCGCCTACATCCCCGAGATCCTGCACGAGACCTTCGCCGAACTCAGGCAGGCCTTTGACGAGGCCCGCCGGGACCCGTCCTTCTGGGAGGAATACGTCGCGCTCATGTCCAGCTATTCCTGCCGACCCACGCCCGTCACCTTCAGCGAGAACCTGACCCGGCTGTGCGGCGGGGCGCAGATCTATTTCAAGCGCGAGGACCTCAACCACACCGGAGCCCACAAGGCCAACAACGTCATGGGCCAGGGACTGCTGGTCCGGCGCATGGGCAAACAACGCGTCATCGCCGAGACCGGCGCCGGCCAGCACGGCGTGGCCACCGCCACCATGGCG
>JARRRO010000217.1:0-3761 GCA_037380645.1 Gammaproteobacteria bacterium
GGCGCTGCTGCACGACGCCCATGGCGCCCTGAGCGGTGAATCCCTGTCCCCCTCGGTCGCCTTCACCAGTTCCCTGATCATCCTCCTGCGCGAGGGACTGGAAGCCATCCTGGTGCTGGCGGCGATGATGACTTTCCTCTTGAAGACCGGCCGCACCGAAGCCATGCGTTATCTCCACGCCGGCTGGATCACGGCCCTGCTGGCGGGTCTGCTCACCTGGTGGCTGTCCTCCTATCTGATAACCATCACCGGCTCCACCCGCGAGACCACCGAGGGGGCCACCGCCATGCTCGCATCGGCCATCCTGCTCGACGTGGGTTACTGGATGCACGGCAACGTCAATGCCCAAAAGTGGAGCCGCTATCTCAGGCACAAAATGGATGAAGCGCTGGGCGGCAGGACCTTCTGGGCCATCTTCCTGCTGGCGTTCCTGGCGGTCTACCGCGAGATCTTCGAAACCATCCTGTTCTACCAGGCCCTGTGGGTGCAGGCCTCCGCCGAGGCCCATTCCGTGATCGTCTACGGGGCGGCGCTGGCCGCGCTGCTGCTGGCGGCACTGGTATGGCTCATGGCCCGCTTCGGATTACGCATCCCCCTGAAGCAGTTTTTCACCGTCAGCGCCGTGCTGATGGTGGTACTGGCGGTGATCTTCGCCGGACAGGGTATAGCCGCCCTGCAGGAGGCGGGCAAGATACCGTCCTACCCCATACCCATGCCGCGCATCGAGGTGCTGGGAATCTTCCCCGACGCACAGAGCACCGCCCTGCAGGCCCTGATCATCCTGTTCGCCGCCGGCGTGGCGCTGTATCAGCGGCGCCGGGCCTCCGTCTGAGGCCGCCCGTCCGGGTTTCTTAATTTTCTGCCCCTGATGTGCAATCATTTGTTCATTGGCATCGCATTGGCGAGCGAGTATGGCAAAACCCGATCCGTTATCCGCGCAATCCCTGTACAGGCCCTGCCTGGAGGAGGACCTGCAGTTCCAAACCACCGATGATATCGAGAGCGCCGATATCATCATCGGACAGGAGCGCGCCTACAGCGCCCTGCAGCTCGGGCTGCAGATAGACAATACCGGCTACAACCTGTATGCACTGGGCCCGCCCGGTACGGGCAAGAAAACCGCCATCAGGGAAATCGTCACCCGCATCGCCGCCGGGAAAAACCCGGCCCGCGACTGGTGCTACGTCAACAATTTCGATGAATCCCACAAACCCGTGGCGCTGTCTTTCCCCGGCGGCGGCGGGATCAGGTTCAAGCGGGAGATGGAGAAGCTCATCGAGGAGCTCCGCATCGTCGTCCCCGCCACGTTTGAAAGCGATGAATACCGCTCCCGGGTCGAGGAGATTGAAGAGGAGTTCCGTGAGAAACAGTCGGAGCCCCTGAACAAACTGAATGAGGAAGCGAAGGCCCGCGGCATCGCGCTCATCAAGACTCCCACCGGCTTCGCCTTCGCGCCGCTCACCGGGGCCGGCGAGGTGATGCCCCCCGATGAATTCAACAAACTGGAAGAGAAGGAAAGGGAAAAGATCCAGGAAATCATCACCGAGCTGCAGGAAAAGCTGAAGGGGATCCTGACCCAGTTCCCGGCCCAGATGAAAGAGGCGAGGGAGAAATTCAATGCCCTCAACCGGGAAGTGGCGATGACCTCCATCGATCCCCTGTTTGAGGCATTGAAGCAGAGCTACGGGGACAGGTCCGAGGTGCTCGCCTACATAAACGCCGTCGAAAAGGACGTGCTGGAAAACATCCATGACTTCCACGTGCAGTCGGAGGAATCGCTGCCCAGCCTTTTCCCGCAAACGGGCAAGGGGGAATCACTGCAGCGCTACAAGGTCAATCTGATCGTCGACAACAGTGATCGGGAATCCGCGCCCGTTGTTTTCGAAGATCTTCCCAATCACGCCAATCTCATAGGAAGGTCCGAATACCAGGCGCACATGGGGGCGCTGGTCACCGACTTCACCCTGATCAAGCCCGGCGCCCTGCACCGCGCCAACGGCGGCTATCTGATCCTCAATATTCAGAAGGTTCTGATGCAGCCCTACGCCTGGGAGAGCCTGAAGCGGGCCCTGGAGACGAGGGAGATCCGCATCGAATCGCTGGAACGCACGCTCAGCATCATCAGCACCCTCTCCCTGGAGCCCGAGCCCATTCCCCTGGACGTCAAGGTCGTCCTGGTGGGGGACCGGCTGCCTTACTACCTCCTGCATCAATACGATCCGGATTTTCCGGACTTGTTCAAGATCGCCGCGGATTTCGACGACATCATGGACAGAAACCGGGAAAACGTCATGCTTTACGCAGGCATGATCACCAACATGGTCAGGACCGGGGAACTGCGGCCGCTGGACAGACAGGCCGTGGCGCGCATTATAGAACACAGCTCGCGTCTCGCCGGCGATTCCGAGAAACTGTCCACCAACATGCGCTCCATGAATGACCTGCTCACGGAGGCGGACTTTCTGTGCCGGCAGGCCGGCGGGAATATCATTACCCCGGACACCGTCCAGACGGCCATAGACAACCACATCCACAGGAACGATCGGATCCGCCAGCGCATTAACGAGGAGATACTGCGCGGTTCGCTGCTCATCGACTCCCAGGGTACGAGCGTCGGCCAGATCAACGGTCTGTCGGTGATGGACCTCGGCGGTTTTTCCTTCGGCAGCCCGACCCGGATCACCGCCACCATGCGCCTGGGAGAGGGGGAAGTCATCGATATAGAACGCGAGACCGAACTGGGCGGCGCCATTCATTCCAAGGGGGTGCTGATCATCTCCAGCTTCCTCGCCTCCCGTTATTCCCCCTGTTATCCGTTTTCCATCACGGCCAGTATTGTGTTCGAGCAGTCCTACGGGGGCATCGAGGGGGACAGCGCCTCCGTGGCCGAACTGTGCGCGCTGTTGTCCGCCATAGCGGGGTTGCCGGTAAGCCAGTCGCTGGCCGTGACCGGCTCGGTCAACCAGCACGGCAAGGTGCAGCCCATAGGCGGAGTGAACGAGAAGATCGAAGGCTTCTACGACGTGTGCAGGCACCGGGGTCTAACCGGGGAGCAGGGCGTCATCATTCCCCGGATCAATGTCAAGAATCTCATGCTGCGGCGCGACGTGGTCGAGTCCGCGGAGAAAGGGGAGTTTCATATCTATCCCGTGGAGACAATCGATGAGGCGCTGGAAATGCTGCTGAACACGCCCGCGGGGATCAGGGATTCCCAGGGCAGGTATCCGGAGGACAGCATCAACGCCAGGGTGGAGAAGCAGCTGCAGGAATTCGCCGACATCCGCCAGGAGTATTCCAGCGGCAAAAAGGGCCAGTTAAAACCATGATCGAAAGCCGTCAATCCCTGAGTGTGAGCCGCATCCTCATCGCCCTGGACACTTCCGGTCACGACAACCACGTCCTGGACACCGCCGTCCAACTGGCGGCCAACCGCGGCGTCGAACTGGTTACGCTGTTCATCGAGGATCAGGATCTCGTGCACCTGGCGGAATTCCCCTTCGCCCGCGAGATCGAACGCGGCTCGGGGGCCGAGCGCAAGCTCGACAGCCTGCGCATGACCCGGGCGCTGAGATCGGAGGCGCAGCGGGTCTCGCGGCGGCTGAAGGACATTACCCGGCAGATCCATGTAAGGTATTCACTGAAAACCGTTCGTGGCAGTTACATGGCGGAGGCCATGGCGGCCGTAACGGGGACCGACATCCTGTTTCTGAGCAGGAGCATGGGTGTTTTCAGACGCCACGCGACGGTGGGACGCAGGTCCC
>JARRRO010000217.1:3881-8950 GCA_037380645.1 Gammaproteobacteria bacterium
GCTCGAACAGCTGCGGCAGCGCCACGCCGGGATCGATTACACCGTCATGTCGGCCGTGGAGCAGGAAAGGCTGGTAGACCTGATTTGCGCGGATCGCAGCGGCCTGCTGGT
This sequence comes from Gammaproteobacteria bacterium, assembly GCA_037380645.1. Taxonomy (GTDB): domain Bacteria; phylum Pseudomonadota; class Gammaproteobacteria; order Eutrophobiales; family Eutrophobiaceae; genus JBBDSH01. Next base: position 3,993 of record JARRRO010000217.1, read on the forward strand.
GGTGCACGCCGGGGACCTGGCCGAGGGGGGACGCATATCTTCGAAATTCCTGGAGGAACTGGGCTATCCGGTGGCCGTCGTCTTTTAAAAGCTGCAAGCTACCAGCCACAAGCTATAAGTGAATTCACCGGGCTGCGAACCAGAACCACATGTCCGCCCACAGGGCGGTCTTTCATCGACTGGAAGCAGGCCTACGCCAGCATGACGAATGTTTGGGCGCCCCGGACGGCCCGGCAATTCATGGCTTCACTTGTGGCTAGCAGCTAGTGGCTAATATCTTTCAGTCCGAGTACGTCCTGCATATCGAACAGCCCCGACTCCTTCTCCATCACCCAGCGGGCCGCGCGCACCGCGCCGCCGGCGAAGGTCTTGCGGCTGGAGGCCTTGTGGGCAATCTCCATGCGCTCGCCGGCGGCGGCGAACATGACGGTATGTTCACCGACGATGTCGCCGGCGCGAATGGTCTCGAAGCCGATGGTCTTGGGGTCGCGCGCGCCGGTACGGCCCTGGCGCCCGTACACGGCGCACTCCTTCAGATCGCGGCCCAGCTCGGCGGCGACGATCTCGCCCAGGCGTACCGCGGTGCCGGAGGGAGCGTCCTGCTTCTGGTTGTGATGGGCCTCGATGATCTCGATGTCGGTGTCCCCGCCGATGATTTGCGCGGCGATCTGGGTAAGCCTGAACATCAGATTGACGCCGATGCTCATGTTGGGGGCGAAGACGATGGCGATATCCCCGGAGGCCTCGCGGATACGCTCCTTCTGCTCCTCGTCCAGGCCGGTGGTGCCGATGACCATGCGTTTGCCCGCGGCCCGGCAGCTTTCCAGATTGGCGAGGACGGCGTCGGCCGAGGTGAAATCGATAAGGACGTCGAAGTCGTCGAGGACTCGGTTTACGTCGGACACCACGGTCACGCCGGCCCGGCCTATGCCGGTCATTTCACCGGCGTCTTTATCCAGCACCGGGGAACCGGGATGCTCTATGGCCGCGCCCAGGGAGACGCCGTCCGCGTCCCGGCAGACCTCGAGGATGGTCCGGCCCATGCGGCCGGCGGCGCCAGCGACACCGATGCGGATCATTGGATTAAAACCCCTTTTTTGATTTGAACTCGGGGCTTATGGTATCAGAAAACATTTAGCAGAGTGTTCGGGACGAGACGTTCGGATTTCACTCCTCACACCTCACTCCTTACACCTCACCTGCTTACTGCGTCATGTCCTCAAAGAAGCGTTTCACGCCATCCAGCCAGGTGTTGGCCCGGGGGCTGTGGCGGCGGCTGTCCCCCTGCATGGACTCTTCGAACTGGCGCAGAAGCTCTTTCTGTTTCTTGTTCAGGTTCACCGGGGTCTCCACCACGGCGCGGCACATGAGGTCGCCCATCGCGGAGCTGCGCACGGACTTGACACCCTTGCCCCGAATACGAAACAGTTTTCCACTCTGGGTCTCCGCCGGTATCTTGAGTTTCACCTTGCCGTCCAGGGTGGGGATCTCCAGTTCACCCCCCAGCACGGCGGTACCGAAGCTGATGGGCACGTCGCAGTACAGATCGGTCCCGTCCCGGGTGAAGATGGGATGTTCCTTGACGATGATGTGCACGTACAGGTCGCCGGAGGGCCCCCCGTTTTCCCCGGCCTCGCCCTCGCCGTTGAGGCGGATACGGTCGCCGCTGTCGACGCCGGGCGGGACCTTGACGGAAATGGTCTTGCTCTCCCGGACGCGCCCCTGGCCGTGGCAGGTGCCGCACGGATCCTTGACAATCTTGCCGCTGCCCCGGCAGTGGGGGCAGGTCTGCTGAACGGAGAAGAAACCTTGCTGCATGCGCACCTGGCCCATGCCGTTGCAGGTAGGACAGCTGACCGGCGAGGAGCCCTTCTTGGCGCCGCTGCCGCCGCAGGCCTCGCACGCCACCAGGGTAGGAACCCGGATCTTGACGGTGGTGCCGAAGACCGCCTCCTCCAGGTTGAGATCCAGGTCGTAGCGCAGATCGGCGCCGCGGAATACCCGCTCGCCACCGCCCCTGCCGCCGCCGAAGATGTCCCCGAAGACGCTGTCGAAGATGTCTCCGAAACCACCGAAACCCCCTCCCCCGGCGCCGACACCGGCACCGGCCTCCACCCCGGCGTGGCCGAATTGATCGTAGGCGGCGCGCTTGCGCGCGTCCGAGAGAACATCATAGGCCTCCTTGGCCTCCTTGAATTTCTCCACCGCGTCCTTGTCGTCGGGGTTGCGATCGGGATGGTACTTCATCGCCATGCGGCGATAAGCCTTCTTGAGCTCCGCCTCCGACACGTTCCTGGAGACGCCCAGGACTTCGTAGTAATCACGCTTGCCAGCCATTGTTCATTCCGTCTTGTTCAGGCGTAAACAGGCCCGAAAGGACTCCGCCATCCTTTCGGGCCGTTGCTTCATCGCTCTTCTTCTTGTCGTCGTCGACTTCCTCGAACTCGGCGTCGACCACGTTTTCCTCTTCGCCGCCGGCCTGGGCCGACTCGCCTCCGGACTGCTCCGCCGTCTGCTCGGCCTGTTTGTAGGCCTGTTCGGCGAGTTTCCCCGCCGCCTCGGTCAGCTGCCGGGTCTTGTCCTCTATGGCCTGCTTGTCGTCGCCCTTCAGCGCCTCATCCAGCTCCTTGATGGCGTCCTCGATGCGGGTCTTCTCGGCGGCCTCCACCTTCTCGCCCAGTTCCTCCAGCGACTTGCGGGTGGCGTGGATCATGTTGTCTCCCGCGTTGCGGGCCTCCACCAGTTCCTTGGCCTTGCGGTCCTCCTCGGCATGGGCCTCGGCGTCCTGGACCATCTTATCGATCTCCTCCTCGTTGAGACCGCTGGAGGCCCGGATGACGATGGACTGTTCCTTGCCCGTGGCCTTGTCCTTGGCGGAAACGTTCAGGATGCCGTTGGCATCGATGTCGAAGGTCACCTCGATCTGGGGCACGCCGCGTGGAGCCGGCGGGATATCCGCCAGGTCGAAACGGCCCAGGGACTTGTTGCCGCTGGCCATCTCGCGCTCGCCCTGGAGGACGTGCACGGTCACTGCCGTCTGGCTGTCCTCGGCGGTGGAAAATACCTGCTGGGCCTTGGTGGGGATGGTGGTGTTCTTGTCGATGAGCTTGGTCATGACGCCGCCCAGGGTCTCGATCCCTAAGGACAGTGGCGTCACGTCCAGCAGCAGCACGTCCTTGACGTGGCCGCCGAGCACACCGGCCTGGATGGCGGCGCCCAGGGCCACGGCCTCATCCGGGTTGACGTCCTTGCGCGCCTCCTTGCCGAAGATGTCCTTGACCTTGTCCTGCACCCGGGGCATGCGCGTCTGGCCACCCACCAGGATCACGTCGGTAATGTCGCCGGCGGCGACGTCCGCATCCTTGAGGGCGGTGCGGCAGGGCTCCACGGTGCGCTCGATGAGTTCCTCCACCAGGGATTCCAGCTTGGCCCGGGTCAGCTTGATGTTCAGATGCTTGGGCCCGCTCTGGTCCGCCGTGATGTACGGCAGGTTGATGTCGGTCTGTTGGCTGGAAGACAGCTCGATCTTGGCCTTCTCAGCCGCCTCTTTCAGGCGCTGCAGGGCCAGGGGGTCGTTGTGCAGGTCGATGCCCTGGTCCTTTTTGAACTGCTCGCAGAGGTAGTCGATGATGCGCAGGTCGAAGTCCTCGCCGCCGAGGAAGGTGTCGCCGTTGGTGGACAGCACCTCGAACTGATGTTCGCCCTCGACCTCGGCGATCTCGATGATGGAGATGTCAAACGTGCCGCCGCCCAGGTCGTAGACGGCGATCTTGGAATCGCCCCGTTTCTTGTCCATGCCGTAGGCCAGCGCCGCCGCGGTGGGCTCGTTGATGATGCGCTTGACCTCGAGGCCGGCGATGCGCCCGGCATCCTTGGTGGCCTGGCGCTGGGAATCGTTGAAGTAGGCGGGCACGGTGATTACCGCCTCCTTGACCTCTTCGCCCAGATAGTCCTCGGCGGTCTTCTTCATCTTCATGAGCACCCGCGCCGAGATCTCGGGCGGGGCCATCTTCTTGCCCTTGACCTCCACCCAGGCGTCGCCGTTGTCCGCCTTGACGATCTTGTACGGGACCATGTTGATGTCCTTCTGTACCACCGCGTCGTCGAAGCGGCGGCCGATGAGGCGCTTGATCGCGTACAGGGTGTGATGGGGGTTGGTGACCGCCTGGCGTTTGGCCGACTGCCCCACCAGGACCTCGTCGTCCTCGGTGTAGGCGACGATGGACGGCGTGGTGCGGCCACCCTCCGCGTTCTCTATGACCTTACCCTTGCCGCCTTCCAGGACGGCTACGCAGGAGTTGGTGGTACCGAGGTCTATGCCGATGATCTTGCCCATAATGCTTTCTCCAGAATTCCTAAATGTCTAATTTTTAAGGGAATATCTTTAATAAATCCAATGTTCCCTATATTTGGGCGACGTCGCGTAAATTCAAGGGCCGCGCGACCGTGGCTCGTGGATCGTAAAGACAACCATTACCACCCGATTTTTCGTCATGCAGGCGCAGGCCAGCATCCAGTCAGTTAAAGACCGCCTGCGGGCGGACATTATTTTTACTAGATTCTGGCATTCGCCAGAATGACGGCTTATATACCTTTCGCAGCCCGGTGAATTCTCTTGTCGCCAGCGGCTAGTAGCTAATGGCGTTATTTCGCCACGATGACCATGGCCGGGCGGACCAGCCTGCCGTTGAGGTCGTAGCCTTTCTGCATGACGCTGACTACGGTCCCGGAGGCGCTACCCGCCAGCTCCTGCATGGTGACGGCCTCGTGACGTTCCGGGTCGAATTTCTCCCCCTGGGGATCGATGACGGTGACGCCGAATTTCTCCAGAACGGCGCGGAACTTTTTCAGGGTCAGATCCATGCCCTCGCGCAGGCTGTCCGCCTCGCCGGTGGCGGAATCCGCCGCCTCCAGGCCCAGCTCCAGACTGTCCAGCACCGGGAGCAGCTCGCTGACGA
>JARRRO010000218.1:0-3708 GCA_037380645.1 Gammaproteobacteria bacterium
TAACAGGCCGGACGGCGGCAAGTCATAATCCTATATTATCGGTAATTTTTTATCACGGTCCGGGTCCAGGCAATCAGGGATTTCATTCCAACAGGGGTTCGCGGCTGCGATCCTCTATCAGCGCCAGGCCGCCGTCCCGGTGCAGCCACAGGAACAGTGGCCAGGCGACCGCGGTCATGAGGACGGTGGCAGTGATGATCATGTGTGTCCGGCGAGAGAAGGGATCTGACATCCGACAAGGGATTGACCGCAAGCAATTCCGCAGGACTCGACCAGGGATCGACGATCACCTGCAGGGTGGAATCCAGCAGGTTTTTCAGCCAATGCCATTTTGACCTCGCGGGTAAAAGAGGAGGTCGGACTTAGAAACAGATACATTATGCGATCCGCCTCATTCCGGTGTTATTGCCGGGGCGAGCCTGCTCCACCTACGAAACGGAGAGAACGACTAATAAGTTGAAACGCCATCGCGCTCCTCCAGTCGTTTCTGCTCCGCAAAGGATGCCTCGGTGCCCGGGACTTCGTTTCCACGCAAGGACACTCCCTTCGTCTCGATGAGAAACAAGGAGGCAACGGCACCAATCGCACAGGCGCCGATCATGTAGTAAGCGGGCATGAGGTTACTGCCGGTAGCTTGAGTGAGCATCTCGGTGATTGCCGGTGCCGTACCCCCGAAGAGCGAGGTGGACACGTTGTACGAAATAGCGACGCCGGCATAGCGGACCATCGTCGGGAACATGGCGGGGAAAGTTGCCGAGATCGTCGATAGCTGAGGGGCAAAAAGAATGCCGATGGCAATGAATCCGGTAATAGCTCCGACGAGCCCGGTTTGCATAAGCCTATACAGGGGAATCACGAACACCATCAGGCCGATACAGGAGAACAACCACATAGGCCGGCGTCCAATAGAGTCCGAAAGTCGCCCGAAAAACGGCAATAGAATCGCCATCACAATCTGCCCGAACAAGGGCACCAGGAGCGCATGGTTTTCACTCATGCCCAGAGAGTTCTGCAGATAGGTCGGAGTAAAGGTGAGGAACGTATACTCAACCACGTTCAACGCAATCACGAGGCCAAACAAAATCAGCGTAGACCGGATATACCGCGTAACGAGATCCTTGTATATCTTGGGTATGGTCTCGGTCTTGTATTCTTCTTCGACCTCTTCGACCTCTTCGAAAATCGGGGTTTCTTCCATTTTTACTCGAAGGTACATCCCGATGTAACCAAGAGGAATAGCGACGAGGAAAGGCACGCGCCAGCCCCAGCTTGCCATTGCGCCATCACTCAGCAGGTTAGTCATAAGGAAGGCAATTGCCGCGGCGCCGGTAAATCCGGTCAGCGTACCCACCTCGAGGAAACTGCCATACAGGCCGCGTCGGTTCTTTGGCGCGTACTCGGCCATAAAAGTGGCTGCTCCGCCGTACTCACCGCCGGCTGAAAAGCCCTGGATTATCCTGAGCACGAACAGAGTCACCGGAGCCCAGATACCAATTGTTTTATAAGACGGAATAAAGGCAATCAACGACGTTGCTGCGGCCATCAGGATGATCGTCATGGCCAGCACTCGCTTGCGGCCGATACGATCCCCGATGGGTCCCCAAAAAAGTCCGCCAAGCGGGCGGATCAGGAACGATATGGCAAACCCGAAAAGTGTCCACAAGATTTCGTTCGTATCCGCTGGAAAGAGGGTTTTAGCTATGTGATCAGTGAGATAGGCGTATGCCCCGTAATCGAACCACTCCACTGCGTTGCCCATGGCCGAGGCGCCAATAGCACGGTGGAGTGTACGGGTATCGATCGTGCGCGTGTGTACTGTGGTAGTACTCATTCACATCCCTGTCGTTGGTAAGTGGCGCCAGGCGGCATGTTACCGAAACGCGACAAGGTGGCGGCCACAGCGCACTGGCACCCAAGGTTACCCAGGGGTAAAGGCTTGAATCGGCATTGTCCGATGCCGATCATGGCGCCTTCGTTTGCTGATCTGTCATGATGGTTCCGGATTGCAGAATGTTGACGGCGGTGCTGCGCCGCCATGAATTTTTCTTCTTGTCACCGACGGCCGGACCGCGGCGGTTCCAGGGTCCAGTATGGCAGCATTGGACGGCGGTTACGAGGGAAGGAGCCCCGCATGGCCGGATTCAGGCCTGCAGAGGCTCACGGCTGTGATCGCGTATCAGCGCCATGCCCACCATTCCCGTCAGCGCCATGAACACCAGAAACAGCACCGGCGACATTTCGTTGCCGGTCAGTTTGATCAGGGCGGTGGCGATCATCGGGGTGGCGCCACCCACCACCCCGAGGCCGATGTTGTAGGAGACGGAATAGCCGGACAGCCGGTCGCGTTCCGGGAACATCTCCACGAACGTCGCCGGCGCGGCCCCCAGGGGCACGGCCAGCAGCACCGCCAGGACGGTCTGCGTACACACCAGCGCCAGGGCGCCGTCCCGGTGCAGCCACAGGAACAGCGGCCAGGAGATCACGGCCATGAGGCCGGCGGCGGCAATGATAAGATGGGTCCTGCGAAAGAAGCGGTCCGAGATCCACCCGAACACAGGAATCAATACCAACAGCAGGGCGGTGGCCCCCGCGTTCACCCGCATGGCGAAATCCAGATCATAGCTGGCCTGATCGCTGGCCCAGTTGGGGAGATAGACCAGCGGGTAGTAAAACATGGCGCCGTAGGCCGAGGCGAACAGCGTCGCCTTCAGGGTCTGTTTCAGGTTGTCGGTGAAGGCCTCCCTCAGGGGCGACGACTCGGAGTGAGACACCTCGTGCTGGCGGAAATGCGCGGACTCGGGCAGGCGCCGCGTCAGATAAATGGCGATGGCGCCGATAATGCCGCCGAACAAAAAAGGCAGGCGCCAGGCCCAGGCGGCGACGGTCTTATCGTCAACGAAGGTGGTGAGCGCGGCGGCGACGCCCGATCCCAGCAGCATGCCCGACATGCTGCCCATGTTGGCCCAGCTGCCGGCATAACCGCGACGCTCCGGCTTCGCCGTCTCCACCAGGTAGGTCACCGAGCTGGAGAACTCTCCGCCCACGGAAAGCCCCTGCAGGAGGCGCACCAGCACCAGCAGCACCGGGGCCACTGCCCCCGCGGAGGCATAGGTCGGCAACAGACCCAGAATGATGGTGGGCAGGGCCATCAGCATCACCGAGAGCAGCATGGTGCGGCTGCGGCCTATGGTATCGCCCATCCAGCCGAAAGCGGCCGATCCCAGGGGCCGCATGATGAAACCGGCGGCGAACACGCCGTAGGTGGCCAGCAGCGAGGCGAGGTGATCCTGGCCCGGGAAAAACAGTCTGGAAAGGAAGCTCGCCATGTAGCCGTACAGGGCGAAGTCATACCACTCCACCACGTTGCCGATAAAGCCGGCCAGCAGCGTGGTATGCCTTTTCCCCGGTGGTTGTTTCGTCATGCTGGTCCCGTGTTGCGGCGCGCAGCCCGAAGAGGGCATAGATACCGCCTGGAATGAACTTTGGTCTGAGTGTTATTTTGGCGGCAGGCGCTTGTGGCCCGTGCCGCGGCTTCAGGAAGGACAGCCCGCAAACCGCGGGCCGGGTCCCGTGCAGGTACTGTACCGGATCGGCCTAGACTGTGATGCCCTCCTTCACCAGCGGCAGGGTACGCACGCGCTGGCCGGTGGCGGCGTAAATGGCGTTGCACACAGCCGGCGCCAGGGGCGGCAGGGCCGGCTCCCCCAT
>JARRRO010000219.1:0-3677 GCA_037380645.1 Gammaproteobacteria bacterium
CGGGAAAAAACCCTTATATAATCAATGACTACGAATATATTTATGGATTCCCCCGGCGTTCTGATCGGGATCAATTTTTGCCGGTAAACGGGGCGGGGAATCAGGGGGGAATTTGATCCATATCAGACCCGGCCCGGCACAAAGGCGCAGACTAAAAATACCCGGTAAAGAAAAAACGGGAGAAACTGATGAACGAAGACGCAACGCAGGTATTGTGGTTTGACCGGGTCGGCCGCGAAGACGTGGCCAGGGTGGGAGGCAAAAACGCGTCCCTGGGCGAAATGGTGGTCAGGCTCAAGGATCAGGGCATCGCCGTCCCGCCGGGCTTTGCCACCACCGCCGGCGCCTACTGGTCATTTATCTCGGCCAATAGTCTGGAGCGGGTCATAAAAGACAAGTTGGCCGCCATGGAGGCCGGCGACCTGAGTCTGTCCGAAGCGGGGCAGGCCATCCGCGACGCCTTCGTGGAAGGAAGCTGGCCGGCGCAGACGGAGGCGGCGATCAAGGCCGCCTATAAGGAGCTGTGCGAAAAAACGGGCAGGCCCGACGCCGACGTGGCCGTGCGTTCCAGCGCCACGGCGGAGGACCAGCCCGACGCCAGCTTCGCCGGCCAGCAGGAAACCTTTCTCAACGTCCGCGGCGAGGCGGCCCTGATGGATGCCTGCCGCCGCTGTTACGCCTCCCTGTTCACCGACCGGGCCATCAGCTATCGCCAGGCCAAGGGCTTCGACCACCTCAAGGTCGCCCTCTCCATAGGGGTGCAGAGGATGGTGCGCTCCGACGTCGGCGCCGCCGGCGTGATGTTTTCCCTGGACACGGAGACCGGCTTCGACAAGATCGTGGTCATCAACGCCGCCTGGGGGCTGGGGGAAAACGTCGTCCAGGGCACAGTGGACCCGGACGAGTACCAGGTGTTCAAGCCGCTGCTGGAGGACGGTAAATACTCTCCCATCATCGAACGGAAACTGGGCGAGAAGGACCGCAAGATGATCTATGCGGAGGGTGAGGAGCAGCCGACCCGCAACATCGACACCTCCGAGGAGGAACGTGGCGCCTTCGTGCTGGCCGACGGTGATATCCTGCAGCTGGCGCGCTGGGCCGCCGTCATCGAGCAGCACTACGGCCGGCCCATGGACATGGAATGGGCCAGGGACGGGGAAACCGGCGAGCTGTTCGTCGTCCAGGCGCGGCCGGAGACCGTGCAGTCGCGGCTGGGGGCCAACACCTTCAAGACCTGGCACATCAATGCCAAGGGAGAAAAACTGGCCCAGGGACTGGCCATAGGCCAGGCGGTGGTGGCGGCGCCGGTGTGCGTCATCAAGACCCCGGACGAGATAGACCGTTTTGTCAACGGGACCATCCTGGTCACGGAAACCACGGATCCGGACTGGGTGCCGGTGATGAAGCGGGCGGCGGCCATCATCACCGACCACGGCGGCCGCACCTCCCACGCGGCCATCGTCAGCCGGGAGCTGGGTATCCCCGCCATCGTCGGCGCCGGCGAGGCGACCCGGGTCCTGAAAGACGGCCAGGAAGTCACGGTCTCCTGCGCCGAGGGCGACGAGGGATTTGTGTACGAGGGACGCGCGGATTTTTCCACGGAAGACATCGATCTCGAAAAAATCACCCCCACCCACACCAGGATCATGCTCAACCTGGCCAACCCCGGCGCGGCGTTTCGCTGGTGGCGCATCCCCGCCGACGGCGTGGGACTGGCCCGCATGGAATTCGTGGTCAACAACTACGTCAAGGTCCATCCCATGGCGCTGATCCACTTCGATGACCTCAAGGACGGGGATGCGAAGACCGAGATCGCGCGTCTCACCCACGGTTATGAAAGGAAAACCGATTATTTCGTCGACCAGCTGTCCCTGGGCCTGGCGCGCATCGCCGCCGTGTATCATCCCAAGCCGGTGATCGTGCGCATGAGCGATTTCAAGACTAATGAATACGCCAACCTGGTGGGCGGCGCGGACTTCGAGCCCGACGAGGAAAATCCCATGCTGGGATTGCGGGGCGCCTCCCGCTATTACTCGCCCCACTACCGGGAGGGCTTCGCGCTGGAATGCCACGCGATGCGGCGCCTGCGTGAAGACATGGGATTCAGGAACGTCATTGTCATGATCCCGTTCTGCCGCACAGTCAAGGAGGCGGATCAGGTGCTGGCCACCATGGCGGAAAACGGACTGGAGCGGGGCAAGGACGATCTCCAGGTCTATGTCATGTGCGAGATCCCTTCCAACGTGGTCCTGGCCGCGGACTTCGCCCGGCGCTTCGACGGCTTTTCCATAGGCAGCAACGACCTGACCCAGCTGACCCTGGGGGTGGACCGGGATTCCTCCGAACTGGCGGGATTGTTCGACGAACAGGACGAGGCCGTGCGCTGGATGATCGAGCACGCCATCGCCGGGGCCCATGCCGGCGGGGCCAAGATCGGTTTGTGCGGCCAGGCTCCCAGCGATCACCCCGAATTCGCGGCCTTCCTGGTGCAATGCGGCATCGATTCCATCTCGGTCACCCCCGACAGCTTCCTGGAAGTCAAGCGCCACGTGGCCAAGGCTGAGGCGATCCGGGACGACAAGGACAGGCAATACGTGGAAATGCAGAAAGCATCCAACGTTTGATGTACAAACCGCCGCCCAAAGCCGCCGCTGAACCGCGCCGGCCGGGGCCCCGGTCATGAACGCTCCCGCCCGGGTCATGGAGGCGAAGACAGGCCTGGAAGCCCTGTTCACCGTCCTCAAGCAAGAGGGATTTAACCTGGTGGGACCCACCCTGCGCGATCAGGCCATCATCTATGACGAACTGGACGGCGTCGACGATCTGCCCGCCGGCTGGACGGATGAACAGGACGGCGGCCATTACCGCCTTCGAAAAAGGGACGACGGCGCGTTTTTCGGTTACGCCGTGGGTCCGCATTCCTTCAAGCAGTTCCTGCACGTTCCCCGGCAGCCGCTGTGGCGGGCGCAGCAGGTGGACGGAGAACTGCGCATCTCCCCCGAAATCACCGAGCCGCCGCGCTATGCCTTCATCGGCGTCCGTTCCTGTGAGATCCACGCCATGGAAATCCAGGACCGGGTGCTGATCAACGACTACTACACTGATCCTCATTATCAGGCCCGCCGCCGGGAGGCGTTTATCGTCGCGGTGAACTGCGGCCGGGCCGGCGGCACCTGCTTCTGCGTTTCCATGGACACCGGACCGAAGGCCGGACACGGTTTCGACCTGGCCCTGACGGAACTGATAAACCATGACCGCCACGCCTTTGTGGTCGAGGCCGGGACGGAACGCGGCGGGACCGTCCTGGCGCGGCTGCCGGCGCGCGAGGCTGACGAAGAAGACATCCGGCGGGCACAGGAGGTGGTCGATGCAACGGCCGAGCAGATGGGGCGGGAACTGGACGCGTCGAACGTGCGCGAGGTATTGCTGCGCAACCCCGAGCATCCGCGCTGGGACGAGGTGGCTGAACGCTGCCTGTCCTGCGGCAACTGCACCCAGGCCTGTCCCACCTGCTTCTGCACCACCACCGTGGACAGCAGCGATCTCGCCGGGGCCGACGGTCTGGATCACGTGTCCGGGCCCGCCGGGTGTATGGATCTCCAGGGCCACGCGGCCTTCGCGCAGGAGATAGAATTCATTGGCCGGCCCGCCTTCGCGCAGCAGATATTCGCCCGTCT
>JARRRO010000220.1:0-2523 GCA_037380645.1 Gammaproteobacteria bacterium
CCCATGGCCGTGCCCTTGCTGGTGGGCGGTGCCATGGGTGTTTACTCCAGTTCGCAATTCCTCGGGATCTTCATCGGCGGAACACTGGGTGGATGGTCCATGGGCCACTTCGGCCTGCCAGCGGTGTTCTTCCTGGCCGGCTGTATCGGCCTGCTCTGGTTCCTCATCGCGGCAGGCATGCCGCAGCCCAGTTACCTATCCAGTAAACTGCTGCGGGTGGGCCAGCTGCAGAACGAGGCGGCGGACCGGCTGGCGGAACAGCTACTGTCGGTGCACGGCGTGGCCGACGCCGTGGTTGTGGCCGATGAAGGCGTGGCCTACTTGAAGGTAGATAGCAAGGAACTGGACGAACCGGCCCTGCATAAATACGCCGCCGCCCAGTCTTGAGGTGTGAGGTGTGAGGTGTGAGGTGTGAGGTAAAAAGCACAGCTCACTGATCTCCTGACAACTGATCCCTGTCTCCTGCTTCTTATATTTTTCCCTCCATGTTCTCCGTCCCTCCGTGATTAATATCGAAGTTTCTAAACTCAGTCGCGGTTGTAGATGTCCTCGAACCGCACGATATCATCCTCGCCCAGGTAGACTCCGGACTGAACCTCGATTACCTCCAGGTGTTCATCGCCGACGCAGGCCAGACGGTGCTTGACGCCAACGGGGATGAAGGTCGACTGGTTGGCGGTCATGGTGAAGACCTCCTCGCCCCGGGTGACTTCCGCCGTGCCCCGGACGACGACCCAGTGTTCGGCGCGGTGATGGTGCATCTGCAATGACAGTTTTTCTCCCGGCTTGACGGTGAGGCGTTTCACCTGGAAGCCGCTGCCGTCGTCGACGGACTCATAACTGCCCCAGGGGCGATAAACCCGCCGGTGCTCCAGGTGTTCGCTGCGGCCGGCCTCCTGCAGGACCGCCACCAGTTTCTTCACATCCTGGGCGTTGTGCCGGTTGGTCACCAACACCGTGTCGGCGGTCTCCACTACCACCAGGTCCTCCACGCCCAGGGTGGTTACCAGCCGGTGGCCGCTGCTGATGACGCTGTTGCGGGTTTCCACGGCGATGCATTCACCGCGCATGACATTGCCGTCTACGTCCTTTTCCATGATCTCCCAGTAGCCGTTCCAGGAACCGACGTCGGACCAGCCCGCTTCCATGCTGACCACGGCGGCCTCGACGTCCGGCAGCCCCTGCAGTTTTTCCATCACGGCGTAATCGATGGAATCCGACGGGCAGGTGCCGAAGGCCGCTTCATCGAGACGAATGAAATCCAGATCGGACGCCGCCTTCTCCAGGGCGCTGCGGCAGGCTGACAGGATGGCGGGCGCCAGGCTCTCCACGGCACGCAGCCAGACACCTGCGGCCATGATGAAGATGCCGCTGTTCCAGGAATACTCGCCGCTGGCGACGAATTCCTCCGCCGTCGCCGGATCCGGCTTTTCGGTGAACCGTTCCAGCCGGTAGGCGGAATCAGTCCCCTCCAGGGGGTTACCGTGGCGGATGTAACCGAAACCCGTTTCCGGCCGCCGGGGGCGGATGCCCAGGGCCACGATGCGTCCCTGCGCCGCAAGTTCGACCGCCTGGCCCAGGGAACGGTAAAAATCATCGTCTTCCTCAATGACGTGATCGGCGGGCATCATGACCAGGACGGCATCCGGATTATCCTGGAGCAGTGCGGCAACGGTCAGCGCCGGCGCCGTATTCCGGCCCACCGGCTCAAGGATGATTTTCCTGTTGTCTCCGACCACCGGCTGCGCCTGCTCCGCCACCAGAAAACGGTGCTCATTGTTGCAGATGATCAGGGGTTCGCGTATTTCCGCGTCCTGAAACCGGTCGCCCCCGGGTGTCAGACGCGCCAGGGTCTTCTGCAGCAGCGTCGTCTCCTCCGCGAAGGAGAGAAACTGTTTCGGGTAGCGCTCACGGGACAGCGGCCAGAGCCGCGTGCCACCGCCGCCGGCGAGGATGACGGGGATAATGGTTACAGTTTTATTCTGAGGCATTACCTTACCGGAGTTTTTCCAAACTCACCGTAGACGCCGAATAAACGGACTTCGGGGCTGCACCGGCCTAGTTTTGGTTGAAGGAATCGAGGTAAGCCCGGAAACCGGCGGCGACCTCTTCGTTGTACAGGGCGAAATGGACGTTGGCCTCCAGGTAGCCCAGTTTGGTGCCACAGTCGAACCGTCGGCCCTGCAGTTCGTAGGCATACACGGACTCCTCCCGCAGCAATCCGGCGATGGCGTCGGTGAGCTGTATCTCGCCGCCGACTCCTGCTTCGGTCTTCTCCAGGTGATCGAAAAGAGCGGGGGTAAAGATGTAGCGTCCCACTACGGCGAGGTTGGACGGGGCCACCTCCGGTTTCGGCTTCTCCACGATTTCCTTGATCCGGGGCAGATCATGCTCGCCTTTTTCTGTCGCGATGACGCCGTATTTATCAGTCTTGTCCCTGTCCACCCGCTCCACCGCGACGATGCTGGAACCGGTCTTCTCATGGAGGCGGACCATTTTCTTGATGGTGTCGCTGTCATCCAT
>JARRRO010000220.1:2534-10831 GCA_037380645.1 Gammaproteobacteria bacterium
ATGGCTCCTCGCCGATCACATTGCGGGCGCAGAGCACCGCATGCCCAAGGCCCAGCGCCTCCGGCTGGCGCACGTAGGCGCAATGAACGTCGTCCGGGAGCAGGGAGCGTACGAGTTCCAGCTCGCGCGTTTTGTCTTTCTTCTCCAACTCCGATTCCAGTTCGTAGGCCTTGTCGAAGTAATCCTGGATGCTGTTTTTGGTGCGGGAGACGACGAAGATGAGTTCGGTTATGCCGGCGTTTACGGCCTCGTCCACTACGTACTGCAGGATGGGCTTATCCACTACCGGTAGCAGTTCCTTGGGAATGGACTTGGTGGCAGGCAGGATGCGAGTGCCCAGACCGGCAACGGGAAATACCGCTTTTTTAACCATCGGCTTGCTCATGACTCCCTACAGTGAAATGACGTTGGATCTCCCGGGCCTGTCAGCCCCCTGAGTGAGCATGCCGTGCAGAATGGTGTGGATGGTCTTCCTGTCATTATCGCGGCAGGCTTCCTGCAGGGCGGAGAGCCGGGACCTGAATTCGGGCCAGTCCATTACCTTATGCCTGGCCAGAAGTATCTTGACATGGGCAGTCTTGTCTACGGCCTCGTCCCGGTAAAACAGTTCCTCGGTCATCTTTTCCCCCGGCCTGAGACCGATGAAGCGAATGTCGATGTCTGCCCCGGGTTTATTGCCCGACAGGGCGATCATCTGTTCCGCCAGGTAGGCGATCTTGACGGGGCTGCCCATATCCAAGACGAAGATCTCTCCACCCTGCCCCATGGCCGCGGACTGCAGAATGAGCTGACATGCCTCTTGCACCGTCATGAAATATCGTTCTATATCGGGATGCGTCACCGTCACCGGCCCACCCGCGGCGATCTGTTCCTTGAACAGCGGAATGACGCTGCCGTTGGACCCCAGGACGTTGCCGAAACGGACGGTGATAAAACAGGTATTTGAATCCCTGCTCATCATCTCGCAATACAGTTCGGCGATGCGCTTGCTCACGCCGAGGACATTGACAGGGTTGACCGCCTTATCGGTGGAGATGAAGACGAATTTCTCGCAGCCATGCCTGTCGGCCGCACTGGCGACGTTCATGGTCCCGATCACGTTGTTGTTGACTGCTTCCCGTTCGTGCTCTTCCAGGATGGGAACCTGCTTGTGGGCGGCGGCGTGGAAGATGACGTCCGGCAGGTAGTGTTCGAACAGCTCGTCCAGCATAAGCCGGTCACAGATGTCACCCAGCACGGGATGGAAACTGATGCCGGTGTATTCCTGTTCCAGCCTGCGCCGGATCTGGTACAGGTTGAACTCGCTGCGTTCCAGAATCACCAGGGAGGCAGGTGAAAGGGCAGCGATCTGGCGGCATAATTCACTGCCGATGGAACCGCCCCCGCCGGTGACCAGGACGCGCTTGCCGGTCATGCCGCTGCGTATCCCGCTCCAGTCCAGCTGGACCGGCTCGCGCCCGAGCAGGTCTTCGATGGATAGATCGCGCAGATCCCGGATGCCGGGTTGGGGAGAGACCATGTCCTGCAGCCTGGGCAGGGTGCGAATGGGACGACGCGTCTTCTCGCAAAAGCCCACGATCCGTCGCATCTGCTCACTGGTGGCGCTTGGAATGGCGATGACGATCAGGCCAACGTCATCACGCTCCACCAGACGCTCCAGCTTGTCCATGCCGCCGAACACCGGCATGCCGTGCAGCCGGGTGCCACGCAGTTTCGGATCATCGTCGAGGAAGCCGATGAGGTTATCCTGGCCCTCTCGCAGCATGTCCCGGGCCAGGGTCTCGGCGGCGTTGCCGGCTCCGATGATGAGCACATTGCGCCGGTTTCTCGCCACGGTAACGAAACTCAGGCGGCGGTCCTTCCACAGCCGATAGGCCAGCCGCGGTCCACCCAGAAGGAAGATCAGGAAAACCGGATACAGGACCAGGATTGAACGGGGGACACCCACGAGACGCAATTGGATGAAAAGCAAAAGGGCACTGAGCAGAGTGCCGAGCAGTGCCGCCTTGGTGATATTCCACAGGTCGGGGATGCTGGCGAACCGCCACAGTCCCCGATACAGGCCCAGGAACCAGAATACGACAGCCTGGATCAGCAAGACTTCGGGCAGCACCCGCAGGCTGATTTCCCAGTGAAAATAAGGGAAAGAGAAATTGAAGCGCGCCAGCCAGGCCAGTTGCCAGGCCAGGGCCGCCATGGCCAGGTCATGCAGTATTACGGCCGTGCGCCGGCTGATGACGCTCAAGCAACTGCTCCCTTAAGCCTTGAATACTGCAATTGCACCATTCCCCAAGTGAAGACTGTAATGACCATCCCGGAGATCACGGATACCAGTAGATAATCAGGATAATAATACGCCCATATCGTTAATGGCCATAGAATCAACAGATTATATAATAAAAATGCCAATGCAACCCGTCCATGGCTCCAGCCCAATTGTAGCAGACGCTGGTAGGCATGGCTGCGGTGGGCGGCATACCAGGTCTCTCCGCGCAGCATGCGCAGAAACAACGTGCAGGTGGCGTCCCAGACGAAGACGCCGAGCAAAATAAGCCACAACAGCGCCGGCAGCCCCGACATGGTCTCGCCCAGGACCGCCAGGCAGCCGAACAGGAAGCCAAGGAAACAGCTGCCAACGTCCCCCATAAATATCCGGGCCGGCGGCCAGTTCCAGACCAGGAAGCCGGCGGCGGCAGCGGCTGTGACAGCGGCTAGAAAAGACAACGATTCGGCACCCTGCAACCAGAACAATACCGCACCAGCGATTCCGGCTAGTACGGCTTGCAGGCCCGCCAGGGCGTCGGCACCATCCATAAAATTGTAAAGATTGGTAAGCCAGGCAAGACCCAGCACGAGGAGGGGGATATTCCAAATGCCGGTCTTCCAGGTAAAGGCACCCAGCATCATCACGGGTATCCCTCCCATGAGCCAGACAAACCAGCCTGCAGCCACAAGATAAGTACAGGCGCGCCAAAGAATATCGATTTCGAAATGATCATCCAGCCACCCGATCAGGCCCACTAAAAACAACGACGGTAAAATGGCCGAAACAACCGACCATTCCAGCTCACCGGAAATCCCGGTCCAGGCGATAACAAGCAACACCGTCAACGCTATCGCCAGGCCACCTCCCCGGGGCGTGGGTCGGGTGTGAGAACTGCGATCGTTAGGCACATCCAGCAGCCGGCGCCGCAGGGCGTAATGCCGCACCCAGCCGGCTCCCAACAGGCCCGCCAGAAACGCTGTAACCAGGATTAAAGCTAAACGCATTCTTTCAGTTTCTGTAACTCGTGCCGATGTCGCAACCCGATAAAACAGTCACCGCCGAAAGGCGGATACGAACTCAATGATCTTTCCTCAGGTACCAGGTCGCTGTTTCTCGCATGCCCTCTTGTGGCGTAATCAGCGGCTGCCAACCCAAATCCCGGCGCAGGGCCGTGTCATCCACCACAAACGATCGCGTCAGGCGTTCGATTGCCCTGCCTTGGCCGGCAACGCGCCCGAACAACTCGAGCAGCTTAACAGGAAACGGGAAAAGGCGGGGCCTGACGTCCAGAGCCAGGGCAATAGAACGAATCAATTCCGGCGTCGACATAACCAGATCAGAGACGCCATAAACCTTGCCACCGCTGTCCGTGGCTTGAAGTCAGACTCCGCCGGTTGACGACGGATCCAAGAGGCAACGGGGTTCCTTTCTCTACGGCCCTCATCAGTCTGAGAAAATTGGCCCGCACACCGGGCCCGTAGATCAACGGTGGACGCAGGATCGTACAACGCATCCCGGTCCGTTCCGCAATCTCCAGGAGGGCATTTTCGGCTTTGAGTTTACTTGCCGAGTACTCGTCTTTTGGATCCGGCCGGCAGGCATCATTATAAATCTGATCACCATTAACCGGCTTAAAACCTTCGCCATACACCTTTGCCGTGCTCATGAACAGAAAATGATTGACTCCGGCCGACGCCGCCGCCTCGGCAAGACGCCGGGTTACCTCGGTATTATGGAGCCGGTACCGGGACGCATTCGAACCGGGATTGTGCGCCAGCCCGGCCAGGTGAACTATGCTCTCGCAATCTCGGCACAATGCCGTCAGGCAGCCTTTATCCCCCGCCAGTTCCGCCTGCATCCATTCAATATTTCCATCGGGGGATTCCACCCCGGAACGCCTCACTACCGCCCTGACAGCAACGGGCTCCGAGCACAGACGTGATAAAAGCCTCGTCCCTATGAAACCGCCTGCTCCTGTGACCAGGATCCGATTCAAAACCTTACTCCTTCAGTGAACCGGCATGATTATTTATGGTGAACTCAATCAGTAATACTTTCTGAACGCATTAACGACGTAATTCAGAAAATACCATGACGAAAGGACAGGATTGAGATATTCATAACGCCTGTAAAATATCCACATACGCCGGGCCGCATCGAGCTTGTTTCTCGACCTGGAACTGTCCAGGACCCGGTATTTTGCCAGTACCCGGTCGATACCATGGGCATCAAAACCTGACTTCATGATCCGGCACCACAGAACGTAGTCCTGCCTGGCTATCGATTCCTCCGGCATGCTTATATTCATGACCTGGCTTGAATCAATGACAACGGTCAGGCATCCAATGGCCGTATTCCGGAGCATGTCCCTGTATCGCATGCATGACGGGATGTTAACATGATCCTTTATGTCGTTCCCTCGCGCATCAATAATGCCATAGTTTGTAAAAGAGAATGCCCAGTTATTTTCTCGCATCATCCCGATCTGGACAGATAGTTTCTCCGATAACCAGAGATCGTCGGCATCCAGGAATGCAATGTAACGACCTCTTGCCGACCGCAGGGCATGATTCCTTGCCGCACCGACGCCCCTGTTATTTTCATGCCTGTATAATCTTATCCTTTTATCGCCGGAAGCCCTGTCAGCAGCGATGGCAAAAGAATCATCGGTCGAGCCGTCATCGACAATAATATGTTCCCAGTCATCCAGTGACTGAGCCAGAACGGAATCCAGGCAATCGCCGATATATGCCGATGCGTTAAGACAGGGAGTAATTACGCTGACCAGCGGGGCGGGCATTGAAATCGATATCCGTAGCTCTCGGAAAGCCGGTGTTTCTGACGTTGCAAGTTATCTTAAAATCAGACTATTATATCGTTTATCAAGGGATTTATAAATAAAGACGAATTGCGTCAATAAGTCTGCTTATATCGAGAATACTCCCGGCCCCGGGATATTGTTATTCTGCTCGTTCAGATGTTTAGCAGCCATACCAGGCAATGACCGTATCGGACCAGGACAAACCATTGCGTATTGCCGTCTTCACGGATAGTTTGCTGATGCATACACCGGATGGCAGGATATGGGCGGTTCGAGATCAGTTTCCGCAATTTATCTCCCGTCTGGCAGACGACAATACCAGGGTAACGCTCATTGCCCGCAGTATGCGGACTGATTCGGCCGATCCGGTATCAGAAGCCGAATTCCTGCCCAGCTGACTCATTCACCTGTATGACAACAGCCTACTTCAGGGACGCTGCCGACGGATACCTGAAATTACCGCTATTGTGGCGGCAGGATCTCAAGCCGTTTCGCAGAGCCCTGAACAATGCCGATATTGTTCTCCTTCGTGTCAGACACCATGCGGCACCGTTGATTGCCCTGATGGCAAGAAACAGGAACCTGCCGATGGCATTATGGTGGGCGGCGCCGCTTCTAGCCAGCATTGAAAAGAACTATGAACAGGCCGGCATGAAAAACAGACTCGCCCGCGTGATCGGCCGTTATGAGGAATCAGTACTGGCCCGCCTGGGTAATAGTGCAGCAGTCAACTTTTTCCTTGATGAGGATGCATATATTGCCGCGGGAATGCCCGCCAATGCCTGCTGGCCCGTGCCCAACCTGGTATCGCAGTCGGATTTTGTTGATGAACCAGCTCCACGAGCCAACGATACTTTTACAATCTGTTTTGCCGGCCGGCTGATGCGCCACAAGGGCATTTTCGACTTGCTGACCGGATTCGAAGCGCTCGCAGATGAATTTAATCATATTCGTCTAAGCGTGGCGGGGACAGGAACGGCGGAAGATGAGTTCAGGCGGGCCGCGCAGGCATCACGACATGCTGCCAGGATTGGATTCGCCGGCCACCTCCGGCGTCAAGCCGTCCTCGACTTCCTGAAACAGGCGGACGTGATGGTACTCCCGAGTTATGCCGAAGGCCTGCCAAAGGTCCTGTGGGAATGCTGGAGTATGGGGACCCCGGTGATCGTCACAGATGTGGGCGGACTTGCCCGGTTCGCCCGGAATAATGAAAATGCCCTGATGTTCCCTCCCGGAGATATGGCAGGTTTAATCCGGGCAATGCGAAGAATGATCTCGGACGAGGATGCTCGACACAGGATTGCTTCCAGTGGCCTGGAAACGGCAAGAGCATATTCGTGGGAGGGGCAAATCAATTACCTTCGCAGAATATTGGCCGAAGCTGCCGGCCAGGCAAAGATATCAGGCAAATAGCCGGGACACAGCCATTTCGGATGTGGCGCAGGCAGACTGTATGTTAATATGTAATGTGTTCTGACTGCATTCGCTTCAGGACTTACTCCTAAATCCAGATATTCCACACTACGTATTCATTCAGGCCCGATAATAATGACACGCAAGCGGATCCTCATGATTGTCGGGATGCAGCGTTCAGGGGCATCCCTTGCCGCACAGGCTCTCGACAAACTGGGTATATCATTCGGCCGGAAGCTTTCTGCATCGACTGAAGCCGGCGCCCGGAATTCCCTGAAAGATTATGAGATCACCGGTTGTACGGAGGCAGTTCTGGAAATCCTGGGCAGGCAACCGTTCAGGGTCGGGTCAGCCAGGCCCTTGCCTGAAGGATGGTGGAAAGCCAGATGGTTACAGGAATATACGGGGCAACTCTGCAGCATCCTGTCCAGTCGGTTCGACAAGGTTCCGGACGGCAATATACCCCTGGGCATAAATGATCCGAATTCAACATTACTGTTGCCTCTTTGGCAATCCGTTTTTGATCAGATGGATATCTCAATGGATTGTATCCTCGCGATACGTAACCCATCGGATATTGCACATCTTGCATTCCAGCATGATGATCTTGATGTTGTAACAGCCGAACGTATCTGGCTGAATTATAATCTTTCCGTAATTCATCTAGCCGGAGACCGGATCAGACAGGTTATCGACTATTCCGACTGGAGCCAGAATCCCGGTAAAATTATTAAAAAGCTGGCTTCTGCTCTGAACCTCGAAAATGAGCCTCAGCCCGATACAGAATTCGTAAATATCGATAATTTCTCTTTTGGTAAAAAAGCGTGCCTTCAGATCTGTGATTACCTTTATCAATCCCTGCGAGACGGGGATCCGGGTTCCGAAGCATGGGCCTATCTCTGCCGGGAGGCGGAAACCCTGAACATTGCCGCCAGATCCTTCTATATCGATAACCCAGCAGCGTATATCAACTCTTTCGCTTCCAGTGATTCGATCCCTGAACAACGCTATTTTCTGGAAAGCAGGCGCATGGAGCTGTTTTACCCGGACCTGAGTTATAAGCTGGATTCACTATGGCCCCCGAAATTTCCCGACTCCGAAAGCCGCCCTCCCAAAACTTCCAGGGTTGCGATCATCGGGGAGCTTCCTCCTGACCCCGACAGCTTCAGACCCGTAGCCCGCTGGAGTTCAGAATTACTTCACACCCTGATAGAGGCCGGCGCGTCTGCCACTTTTATCTACATCGGTGACGAAAAAAGGGAAAACGAGGCTCGTCATCACTGTCCTGATAATTGCACTTTCAGGATGCTTCCCGAGCCCGAAGTTTCTCTTCCACGCGGCCCTCTTGGATAACTATGAAGGTGCAACGATGAAGAATGCGGCATCCATATATGCGGAGCGTCGTGTTCTGGAACAGGCGGATATTATACCTGTACGGGGGAAGAAAACACTTGAAGTATTACTTCAAAATGACATTAACATTAAACCTGCTCAGGTAAAAAGATTTTATTCGCTTCATGATGCCGGATTGGCAAGAAAAATACTTCCCGATCCCGGCACTCAACCCTATACCACTATTGCCTGCCTGGTAGGCAATTCATTGCGCTCGGCCACCCTCTTCACCGGTGCTATCCGCCGCTCTCTGTCTCAGGAACACGCCGGGATAGAACTGCATTTTCTTATCATGACCAGGCAAAACGATCAGGCCAGGGAATACATTGACCAGCTTACGGAAGAGCTGCCCAACAATGTTACGGTTACCAGTATCCATAATCGCAGAGCACTGTCCCGTTTCCT
>JARRRO010000221.1:0-3643 GCA_037380645.1 Gammaproteobacteria bacterium
CACAATGCCCTGGTGGGGAGGAGGTTCAGGATCGGTGAAGTTATCATGGAAGGCGTTCGTCTCTGCGAACCCTGCGCGCATATTGCCAACCTCGTGGCGGAAGAGGTGCTCACCGAGATGGTACATCGTGCCGGGCTTCGGGCGGCGGTTGTATCGGATGGCACCGTCAGAGTGGCCGACAGCGTCGTTCAGTCCGGAAGCTGAAACCTGTGTCTGTGTAAAATCACTGTTCTTCCTTAACCAACGAGGCGGTTCATGAACTCCCGTACCGAAAGTTACGCCGACCTGATCTTGAAGCCGCTCCAGGAATTCCTGCGCCTGGAGGCAGCCGGCGGCCTGGTGCTGATGGCGGCCGCGGTGGCGGCGATAGTGGTGGCCAACTCGCCCCTGAATTCGAACTATGAGGCGTTGCTCAACCTCCCCGTGGCGATCAGGGTGGGGACGTTCGAACTCGCCAAGCCCCTCTTTCTCTGGATCAACGACGGCCTGATGGCCGTGTTCTTCTTCCTCGTGGGAATGGAGTTGAAGCGCGAGGTCATGGAAGGCCACCTGTCCAGTCTGGGCACAGCGAGCCTGCCGGCACTCGCCGCTGCGGGCGGTATGCTTGCGCCCGCTCTCATCTATATAGCGTTTAACCGGCATGATCCGATCGCCATGAAAGGCTGGGCCATTCCCACCGCGACTGATATCGCTTTTGCCCTGGGGGTGCTGGCCCTGCTCGGCCAGCGCATACCCCCGGCGCTCAAGGCCTTCCTTTTGAGCATCGCCATTTTCGACGATATCGGCGCGATATTCATCATTGCCCTGTTCTACACCAGTGACCTCTCGATGCTGTCACTCGCCGTCGCCGCCGCCCTGATAGTGGGCCTCGCCGCGCTGAATATTTCGGGCGTAGCGAGACCGGCCGCCTACGTTGTTCTCGGCATTCCGTTGTGGATCGCCGTGTTGAAATCCGGCGTCCATGCCACGCTCGCCGGAATCGTACTCGCCATGTTCATCCCGCTGAAAACATCCGGAGGGTCCTCTTCTTCTGAGAGTTCCGAGTCACCGTTGCGCAGCCTCGAGCACGCCCTGCATCCATGGGTGGCCTTCGGCATCCTGCCGGCGTTCGCCTTCGCCAACGCAGGCGTCTCCCTGCGCGGCCTGTCCGCCGCCGACGTGTTTCACCCCGTACCCCTGGGCATCGTAGCCGGACTGCTCCTGGGCAAGCAGTTCGGGATAACCGCCATTTGCTGGCTGGCCGTGAAGCTGCGGGCCGCCTCCCTGCCCGAGGGCGTTCGCTGGTCTCACATCTATGGCGTCTCGCTATTGTGTGGCATCGGTTTCACCATGAGCCTGTTTGTCGCATCGCTGGCGTTCGAACAAGGGGCGGGGGCCTATCTGGGCCTGGACCGCCTGGGCATATTGGTCGGCTCCGCGCTGTCCGGCCTGGGTGGTTATGCCCTGCTCCGGTTCTCTCTAAGGTGAGGCCGGTCACAGGGTCGGGGGCCGTTCCCTTGCAGATTAAACTCGGGTGCGTTAAAAGTGTCAAACAATACGTCCATCAACACAGCTGACCGATCCTATCGCCGAATGCCCAGGGTATTGACTTCGCTGTACCGGCCTGCCGCCATACTGGCAATGAGCTTCCTTTTCGGCACGGGGATAGGTTGGTGGATCCCCGACATCAAGGGCAATATCACCGGCTCCGTGCTCGGTGATTTCTTCCTCTACTGCACCCTGCTCTTCCTCTCCGGCTTCCTGCCGACGTTCATCGACGCCGAGCTGCCGTGGATAGCGCCCATAGGCGTGTATG
Organism: Gammaproteobacteria bacterium; assembly: GCA_037380645.1. Classification (GTDB taxonomy): domain Bacteria; phylum Pseudomonadota; class Gammaproteobacteria; order Eutrophobiales; family Eutrophobiaceae; genus JBBDSH01. The sequence continues at coordinate 1,796 of JARRRO010000221.1, forward strand.
CGGGGGAGTTTCTGATGTGGCACCTCAAACTTATCGGTCAGCCCCTGTGGTTGATAGACGTATTGGCGGGTTTCGCCATGTGCATAATCGTTTACTTCGGTTCCGGCTGCGCCAGGCTGGCTGTCAGCAGAATCGGCGGCAACAATATCCCTTCCTGAACCTTCGCCCGCCCCGCTCTGCCACCAACGGCAGTGCAACAACGACATTCCCCGGTCTTTTGACTATAGCGTCAAACTGACCATTACCAGGAACCGACTCGGCCGGGCAGTAGGCGCGACATGTCAATGCGTGTAGGATACACGGCGAAACCCTCATGACAGCATAACAACACCGGAGAGCGGCGCCTTCATGAGCGAAGCCGGGACCGACAAAATCGGATACTGGGAGGCCACCTCGATAGGTGTGGGGGGGATGGTCGGCGGCGGCATCTTTGCCGTACTCGGCCTTTCAGTGAACCTGACCCACGGCGGTGCGCCGGCGGCCTTTTTTCTGGCGGGCATGGTGGCGCTGGTCACGTCCTACTCCTATGCCCATCTCTCAGTGACTCATCCCAGCCAGGGAGGAACGGTGGCGTTCCTGGACCGCGCCTTCGGGCCCGGCCTGCTCACCGGAAGCGCGAACATCCTGCTCTGGATGAGCTACATGGTCATGCTATCTCTTTATGCCTACGCCTTCGGGAGCTACGGCGCCACTTTGTTTCCGGCGTCTTCACATGCGTTCTGGAAACACGTTCTGATCAGCGGCAGCATCATCGGGATTACGGGACTGAACCTCCTGAGCGCCCGTCTCATCGGCGAAGCCGAAGACTGGATTGTCCTCGTCAAGCTGATAATCCTGGTCCTGTTCATCAGCGCCGGCATCGGGGGCATAGACTCCAGCGGGCTGGCGCCCACGGCCTGGTCGCCGCCACTGCGGGTGATTGCCGGCGGGATGATTATCTTTCTCGCTTACGAGGGTTTCGAACTGATCGCTAACAGCGCCCAGGACGTCCGTTCGCCGTCCCAAACCCTGCCGCGGGCCCTCTACACGGCGGTGGGCTTTGTGATCATTCTCTACGTCCTCATCGCCATCGTCACGGTGGGCACGCTGCCGGTCGCCAAAATCGTCAGCGCCAAGGACTACGCGCTGGCGGAAGCGGCCCGCCCGTTTCTGGGCCATACCGGCTTCGTGCTCATCGCCGTGGCCGCCATGCTGTCGACGGCCTCGGCCATCAACGCCACGCTTTACGGCGCCGCACGGCTGAGTTTCACCATTGCCAAGGACGGTGAACTTCCCGTCGTGCTGGAGAAAAAAGCCTGGAACGAACCCATTGGCGGGCTGTTGATCACTTCTGGCGTCACCCTGCTCATCGCCAACCTGATCGACCTCTCCAGCATCGCCACCATGGGCAGCGCCGGATTTCTTCTGATCTTCACGGCCGTGAATGGCGCCAACGCAAAAATGTCCGAAGAAACGGGGAGCAGAGCCTGGATTTCTCTGGTTGGCGCCGGCCTTTGCCTGGTCGCCCTGGCAAGCCTCCTGTGGGAGACGGCGGACATATCGCCCCGGAAGCTGTGGATCCCTGTGGCGATGCTGGTGGTGGCATTCTTCATCGAAACCGCCTTCCGGGTAATCACGGGCCGCAGGCTCAGCCTCCGCCCTCCCGAGGAAGATTAGGCAGACTGTCAGACCACCTGCTTACGGGGAAGCCGGCCGTCCGTATTGTGTTACCATGGCATTGGAACCGGGGCCATCATCCCGGCCAAAAGGGCAAGCCGATGACCATTACCAACAAGCAGTCAGGGACGAATGTCCATGAGATTGCCGAGAACATCTATCGCATCAACACGCCGGTTGATATTCCCGGTG
>JARRRO010000222.1:0-3639 GCA_037380645.1 Gammaproteobacteria bacterium
CCCATCATGGGCAGGCCGGTGAAAAAGGTGCCGAACAGGAACAGCCCGGCCGCCAGCAGTACGCCCGGAAGCAGGGCGGCCGCGAAACCGTTGCCCACGCCCCCCGCCACCTTGCCGCCGACGATGCCGGCGATCAGCGGCCCCAGCGCCGGCAGCCAGATGAGCAGCAGGGATATGACTATCATCCAGAGCATGCCCAGGAAGATTTTGCCGTCCGATGTCTCCGCCATGCCGCCCTCCTGCTGGTTGTCCGCAATGGCGATATTGTAGGGGGCCGCCCCCGCCAAGTATAGCCGGGGGGCCCGGCGCCTTCAGGGCGGCGTACGGGCCGGGAACATCCATAAAAATTATTCATGGAAAATATATTTAACATTCCTTACTAGAATGATATATTATCGCCCATGGAGACATCGCTGCTACAGGCCTTCGTCGAGGTTGCCGACCAGGGTTCGTTTTCCGCCGCGGCGGAGGCCCTGGCCCTGACCCAGCCGGCGGTGAGCAAGCGCATTTCGGCCCTGGAGGACCAGCTGGACAGCCGCCTCTTCGACCGCCTGGGCAAACAGATCGGTCTGACCGAGGCGGGCGAGCTGCTGCTGCCCCGGGCCAAGCGCATCATCCAGGAGGTGCGCGATACCCGCACCCTGGTGCACAACCTGACCGGCACGGTCTCCGGCCGCCTGGCGCTGGGCACCAGCCACCACGTGGGGCTGCACCGCCTGCCGCCGGTGTTGCGGAAATTCTCCGGCCGCTACCCGGAGGTGGCCATGGACATCGCCTTCATGGAGTCCGAGGCGGCCTATGCGGCGGTGCTGGATGGCGATCTGGAACTGGCGGTGATCACCCTGGCGGAGGACGACATGCCGCGGGTGTTCAGCCACGGGATCTGGGACGATCCGCTGAGTTTCGTCGCCGGCGCCGACCACCCGCTGGCGGGGCGCCGCGAGATCCCGCTCAAGGAGCTGCAGCAGCACCCGGCGATATTGCCCGATGAACATACCTTCACCCGGCGCATCGTCAACGATCTGTTCAGGCGCAAGCACTGCGCCCTGCAGGTGGGTATGACCACCAACTATCTGGAGACAATCAAGATGATGGTGTCCATAGGCCTGGCCTGGAGCGTGTTGCCGGACACCATGGTGGACAGGAAGCTGCGTCGGCTGAACGTTCCCAAGACAAGGGTGCGCCGGCGTTTGGGCTACATCTACCACCGGGAAAGGACGCTGTCCAATGCCGCCCTGGCCTTCGTACGGCTGCTGGAACAAAGCGGTGAAATGCAGTGATTGGTAAATCGTAGTACAGCCACAGATGAACACAGAGATCAATGAATTGTGGATTTGTCATTTCGACCAACGGGAGAAAACTTTTGAGTAAGTTTGTTAATGTATACATAAAGGATTTCTCGCTGCGCTTGAAATGACATTTGTTTTTACTCTGTGATCTCTGTGTCCTCTGTGGCAATAAGATAATGTTTGATGATGGTTAGGTTATGACTGCAAAAACACTTTACGACAAGCTCTGGGATGCCCACGTGGTGCGCGACAACGGCGATGGCACGGCCCTGATCTATATCGACCGGCAGCTGCTGCACGAGGTCACCTCGCCCCAGGCCTTCGAGGGGCTGAAGCTGGCCGGCAGGAAACCCTGGCGCCTGGCCGCCAATCTCGCCGTGCCCGATCACAACGTGCCCACGGAGAACCGCAAGGTAATCAGCGATCCCGTCTCCAAGGCGCAGCTGGATGCCCTCAGCCGCAACGTGGCGGAGGCGCATATCGACTACATCGACCTGTTCGACCAGCGCCAGGGCATCGTCCACGTCATCGGCCCGGAACTGGGGGCCTCCCTGCCGGGCATGACTATCGTCTGCGGCGACTCCCATACCACCACCAACGGGGCGCTGGGGGCCTGGGCCTTCGGCATCGGCACCTCCGAGGTGGAGCACGCCCTGGCCACCCAGACCCTGAGCCTGAAGAAATCCCGCAACATGCGGGTGAACGTAGACGGTGAACTGGGCCCGGGCGTCACCGCCAAGGACCTCATCCTGCACATCATCGGCGTCATCGGCACCGCCGGCGGCACCGGCCACGTCATCGAGTTCGCCGGCGAGGTGATCCGCGGGCTTTCCATGGAAGGGCGCATGACCGTGTGCAATATGGCCATAGAGGCCGGGGCCCGGTCCGGCCTGATCGCGGTGGACGAGACCACCATCGATTACGTCCGGGGAAGACCGTTCGCCCCCAAGGGGGAAACGTGGGAGGCGGCCGCGGCCGCCTGGCGGGAACTGCACAGTGACGCGGACGCCGTCTTCGACCGCGAGGTGCGCATCGACGCCGGGGAGATCCAGCCGGTGGTGAGCTGGGGCACCTCACCGGAGATGGTGGTCCCCGTGGGCGGCGCCGTCCCCGACCCGGACGCCGAGACCGATCCCGTCCGGCGCGAGGGCATGCGCCACGCCCTGGAGTACATGGATCTCAAGCCAGGCACCCCCATGGCGGACATCGCCGTGGACAAGGTCTTCATCGGATCCTGCACCAACGCCCGCATCGAGGATCTGCGCGCCGCCGCCGCGGTGATCAAGGGCAGGAAGGTCGCCGCCAACATCAGGCAGGTCCTGATCGTCCCCGGCTCCGGCCTGGTCAGGAAGCAGGCCGAGGCGGAAGGGTTGGACCGCATCTTCCTCGAGGCTGGTTTCGAGTGGCGCGAGCCGGGCTGTTCCATGTGCCTGGGGATGAACGAGGACCGCCTGAGCCCCGGGGAGCGCTGCGCCTCCACCTCCAACCGCAATTTCCAGGGCCGCCAGGGCCCGGGCGGGCGCACCCACCTGGTCAGCCCGTCCATGGCCGCGGCCGCCGCCATCGCCGGCCACTTTGTCGATGTCAGAGACTTTTAACGACAAACCACGAACCACGAGCAACGAACAATGGAAGCATTTACGACACACGACGGCCTGGTCGCCCCGCTGGATCGATCCAACGTGGACACCGACGCCATCATCCCCAAGCAGTTCCGGAAATCCATCCACAAGACCGGCTTCGGCCCGTACCTGTTCGATGAATGGCGTTACCAGGACATCGGCCAGCCCGGCCAGGACTGCTCGACGCGGCCGCTGAAAGAGGATTTCATTCTCAACCAGCCGCGCTACCGGGGCGCGGAGATACTGCTGGCCCGGGCCAATTTCGGCTGCGGCTCCTCCAGGGAACACGCCGTATGGGCCCTTATGGAATACGGCTTTCGCTGCGTCATCGCCCCCAGCTTCGCTGACATCTTCTACAGCAACTGCGGCAAGAACGGCGTACTCGCCGTGACCCTGGACGAGGACACCGTGGACCGCCTGTTCCGGGAGGTCGAGTCCGCCCCCGGCTACCGGCTCAAGGTCGATCTGCCTTCCCAGACGGTGACCACACCGTCTGGGGAGGCCATTCACTTCGACATAGACCCGGGCCTGAAGGAGCGCCTGCTCAAGGGCCTGGACGACATCGGCGTGACCCTGCAGCACGGCGACGCCATCCGTGCCTATGAGCGCCGCCGCGCCCGGGAAGCGCCGTGGCTGTTCCCCGATCGGGACTGACTGTGGCATCATTGGCGGGCCTTAGAACAACAACAGCCCGAAGGTAATCCTTGAACCTCAGGATCGCAGCGGCC
>JARRRO010000223.1:0-3620 GCA_037380645.1 Gammaproteobacteria bacterium
CGAAACGGCCGAGGGGCCGGCGGCCGGGCCGTTCATCGCGAGCGATGCCATCCAGACGAATTCCGTGGGTGTCGGTCCGTACATGATGTACGACGAACACCTCTATGGCACGTTTTCGTTTTACCGCACCGCTCCCCAGGGGAATGACCCCGGCGACTTGAATGCCGGGACGCTGCAAGGCGCCGATCCGTACTGGCGACTGGCGTGGAACCAGGACGGCGCCAATTACAGCTGGGAGGTCGGCACCTTCGGCTTCGATGCGGACTACCGGCCTGACATCGGGACGTTGACCAACAAGTACACCGATGTCGGCGCGGTTCAGTACCAGTATTTCATGGGGCCGCACATCTTCGAGATGCGCGGCGACTACATCCATGAGAGCCAAACCCTGGATGCTGATGTCGTCAATGGTGCCGCTTCCGTACGGAGCAACGACCTCAACTTCGTAAATTTCCACGGCGACTGGTACTACCAGCGCTGGGTCGGTCTGTCCCTCGGTTATTTCAGAACCTGGGGCGGGAATGATTGCACGATCTACGCCAGTTGCAGCCCCGATTCCGATGGCGAGGTCTTTGAGGTGGATTATCTGCCCTGGGAGAATATCAAGCTGATGGCGCAGTACACGGCGTACAACAAGTTCGATGGTATTGCGAGTAATGCGTCGGACTTCAACACGCTCATATTGCACCTCAACCTTGCGTTCTGATTCGTTGAATAACCGCGCAGACATAAGCGCAGTTGGGGCCGGTGCCTTGCACCGGCCCCTTTTCTAATATCTGAGGACATCAGGCCAACATTAACGGGAAGAACAGATAATTGAACACCAGGCGCTTTTCCCGTGCGACCGCGCTCGCGCTCATCGCCGGCAGCCTCTGCGCTATGCCACCGGCGCATGCCGCAGGCGACGAGGCCGCTCAGCTGCGGAACGAGGTCAATGCGCTGAAGCAGAAGCTTGATCGTCTGGAAACGCGGCTGCGCGCGATCGAAAGTAAAAAATCGGCGCAGCACAATGCGCCCGCCAAACCGTCTTCCACCAATCAGCCTGCGCCGCCGGCCGCTGCGCAGTCCGGCGCACCTGCCGCGGAGGCGTCAGCCGAGACGGCCGAGCAACCGAATGAGCCGGATCCGGCCGCGGCGCTGGACAAGGCGTGGAAATCGCTGAGCAGGGGCATGTCGCAAGACGAGGTGCACAAGCTGCTCGGTGAGCCGACCCGCAGACTGCAGTTTCCGCCGGATACGATCTGGTACTACACCTACCGGGGCAAAGGCAGCGGATCGGTCACGATTTCGTCAGACGGCCGGGTCATCGACTGGCAGCACCCGCCCCATATCGGCGGCTGGTTCTAGCAGATTGACGCAAATGTACTGCGAGTCCCTTCTGCGGTGTTGCCGTTCCCTCAAAATGCGCATGATAGTCCTGATTGAAGACTCGCCGATCCCCGAGAAGATCCTCAAGCGTCTAAACCTGTGGGACCCCCAGTCCACCTGGCTAGGCCCCGCCCGCTGATATCTCGCCTGGCCGGATACCAGCCAGATCCCCCTGAGTTATGCTCCCTTACCGGACATTGCTTAACGATAGCGGCTTGTCCGGCGGGTGTCATTTGGCTATATTTGCCCGGAACGACGCCGGTAGGGCGTGTTGGCGGACGTAACTATCGAGATGATGAAGAGAGGACGCACGACATGACTAAGCCGAAGCAGTTCAACGCGGTTTCCATCAAACCCGACTCGCGCGGCTGCTGTGAAGCGGTCAGACAGCTTGGAAACAAGCGCTTCCTCAGCGGCGAGGCGCCCATGCTGCCGCTCGATGAGTGCAGCCAGCCCGACAAATGCCACTGCGTTTATAAAAAGTGGCCGGACCGCCGCGAAGACGACCGGCGTACGGGCTACAGCGGGCTCGCCAGTCAGTTCTACGTCGCCATGGAACGCCGCGACGGTAAGGACCGCCGCCAACGCTAGTCCAATCTTGCCCGCCATGCTGTAAATGTATACCCCGGACCCGGCTCTTCCCCCGCAGGGCGGTCCAGATTACGGCCATTTATCTTGTTGCCGTCCTTGGTTGGGGTAGAATCAGGCTGCACGGGGGAATCCCGGATACAGGGGCTGCGGGATGGTGGGAGACGGAGAGAAGGGGCCTTTACTGACCGAACTCAGACGCCGCAACGTCTTCAAGGTCGCTGTGGCCTACGCCATCGTGGCGTGGCTGCTGGTGCAGGTCACCGTCGCGGTGGAGAACCCCCTGCACCTGCCGCCGTGGATGGATACCTTCGTTATCGTCCTGCTGGGCATCGGCTTCCCCGTCGCCCTCATCCTGGCCTGGGCCTTCGAGCTCACTCCCGAGGGAGTGAAGCGCACCGGATCCATGACGAGGCAGGCCGGGGCCGTGATGCCGGATCCCGCTGCTGCATCCGCTGCCGCCGCACAATCCATCGCCGTGCTGCCCTTCGTGGACATGAGCCCCGACAAGGACCAGGAGTATTTCTCCGACGGCATCTCCGAGGAACTGCTTAACCAGCTGGCCAAGATCAAGGACCTGCACGTGGCCGGGCGAACATCCTCGTTCTATTTCAAGGGCAGGGACGAGGACCTGCGGGTCATCGGCGAGAAGCTGAACGTCGCCCATGTCCTGGAGGGCAGCGTGCGCAAGGCCGGCAACCGCGTCCGCGTCACCGCCCAGCTGATCAAGGCGGCGGACGGCTATCACCTGTGGTCGGAGAGCTACGACCGCGAGCTGGACGACATCTTCGCCATCCAGGACGAGATCGCCCACGCGGTGTCCGATGCGCTGAGTATTACCCTGGGGGTGGGCAACCTGGGCGTGAGCACCCGCAACATCGAGGCCTACGACGCCTATCTCTCAGGCCTGTCCCTGTTCAACCAACTGGGGCGGGAGAACGTACTCCGGGCCATCGAACAAGTGGAAAAGGCCGTGGCCCTGGACCCGGCGTTCATCGAGGCCATCAGCAGGCTGGCAAACTGGTATTACGCCGCGGCAACGGTTTATGTCTCCGACCGGGCCGGTGAATTGCTGGAAAAATTCGAAAGAACAGCCACGCACGCCATCTCCGTTGCCCCGGATTCAGCAGGCGCCCTCAGCGCCAAGGCGACACTGGAACTGAGCCGGTACAACTGGTTGTCGGCGGAACAGCTCTTCAAGAAGGCCTTGTCCCTGGCCCCGGACGACATCTGGGCAAACAATAATTACGGAATGTTCCTGCAAACAGTGGGCCGCTCCCGGGAAGCCATCGAATATTATCAGACGATGACCCGGGTCGATCCCCTGTCAGTCGCCGCTGCACAAACGCTGGTTGTCGGATATGAAACCGCCGGCGATCTGGAGGCATCCCAGCAGGAGATCGAACGGGCCCAGGGCCTGCCCGGTGATCCGGGTTCATTCAACGGCCCGCTGCTGGTGATTGCCCTGACAAAAGGTGACCGGGCCATGATCGAGACGGCCTTTAAAAAGAACATCGCCGCCGGTGATGTCATCCCGATACGGAATCGCGGGTTGACCGAAACCATGTATGCCCACCTGGATGACCCGGGGGTCGCGGTTTCCGAATTGCGCCATCTGCGCCAGGATCCGGCGTATGAGAATTCCTTGGTGGGGTTGGTCACCG
>JARRRO010000224.1:0-4884 GCA_037380645.1 Gammaproteobacteria bacterium
ACCTCTCGCCGAGACGGCCCGGGCCAGGCTGGAGGTAATGCGCGGGACCGGCGACGGTTTTATAATCGCGGAAAAAGACCTGGAGCTGCGTGGCCCCGGCGAGCTGCTGGGGACTCGGCAGACAGGCCTCCCGGAGATGCGCGTCGCAGACCTGGTCAGAGACGCGAGGCTGCTTCCGCGTATCCAGAAGATCGCCGGCGCCCTGCTGGACCGGCACCCCGAACGCGCCGACGCCCTGATCCGCCGCTGGCTGTCGGCCGGTCTCGAATTCGGCAAGGTCTGACAATGAATGCCAACGGTTAACACCGAAAAACTCAAACAACGCTGCCGGGAATACGCCTCACGGTTCCGATTACACTGCCTGGATCGCTACGCCAGGTCCCGGCGCTGGATTGAACGGCACTGGCCAGGCGTGCGCCGGCGACTGATCCTGTACGCCCGCCTGACCCGCATGCACAGGCCCATAGGCGCCCTGCTCCTGTTGTGGCCCACCCTGTGGGCGCTGTGGATCGCCGCGCGGGGGTTCCCTTCCCTGCACCTGTTCCTGGTGTTCACCGTCGGCACCTTCCTGACGCGTTCTGCCGGCTGCGCCATCAACGATACCGCCGATCGCCGTTTCGATCCCTATGTGGCCAGGACCGTGGACCGCCCGCTGGCCACGGGCGAAGTCCGCTCCCGGGAGGCGCTGGCCGTGGCGGCTTTCCTGCTGACCGTCGCCTTTCTTAACGAAGGTGACCTGGCTGTTGTTCCTGGCCAACCTCCTCTGGACCACGATCTTCGATACCATCTACGCCATGGTGGATCGCCGGCATGACCTTAAGATCGGGGTGAAATCCACGGCCATCCTGTTCGGTGACGCCGACAGGCTGTTTATCGGAGTTATGCAGGCGATGATGCTGGCGGCCCTGGTGATTGTCGGCCGCCAGGCGCACTTGGGCAGGGTTTATTTCCTCTCCCTCCTCCTCGTGGCCGGGCTGATGCTGTACCATCAATACCTGATCAAGAACAGGGATGAGAGGCAGTGTTTCAGGGCATTCCTGAACAATAACTGGCTGGGGGCGATGGTATTCGCCGGAATCTTCTTAAGCTATCTCGGAATCTTGAATTCATGAAATCCGCGTCTTTCACTGCCATCATTATCTTATTGTTTGCCTCCATCGGCCGGGCCGATCCGGTAACCATGCGGGATATCGTGGCCAGGGAATGCCATCGCATCGGCGCCAAGCTGGGCAGCGTCAGTTACAGCGAATGCATGGCCAGGGACCTGAAACCCTCGGGGGGAATTTCCGTCAAGGGGACGCCCATTCTGATGAAGGAATACCCCCCGCTCAAGGGCCGGCATCCCCTCGGGCGGGTGTTGCTGATCGGCGGTGACGGGCTGCTGCAGGATCACTCCACGCGCACCAACGCGCACGGCGTGGATCTTAACCGGAACTTCCCCATGCCCGGCTGGCTGCAGGCTACCCGGAATTACTGGATCAACACCACCAGCAAGAACCCTCGCCATTATCCGGGCCCTTCGCCGCTGAGCGAGCCGGAAAGCTGGTGGCTGGCCAACGAGATCAAGACATTTTCCCCCGACGTCATCGTCACGGTCCACGCCCCCTACGGCATCGTCGACTATGACGGCCCCAAGCACGCGCCGCACAGACTCGGACGGCTGTACCTGAACCTGCTCGGCACCTATCCAGGTTCGCTGGGCAACTATGCCGGCGTGCAGAAGCAAATCCCCGTTGTAACCATAGAGCTGCCCTATGCCGGAATCATGCCCACCCCTGCAGAAATCTCCGCTATATGGAAGGATCTGATCCGGTGGCTGAGCAGAAACATCCCGTCGCCGCCCGTCGCCGGAAAGAATGATCAGGATACGGAACCCTCATAGATAATCCGCCAGGTGCCGTCGTCCTGCAAACGCCAGTACTGGCGTTTGACGAAATGCCTCTGGATGTTGTTGCTCTTGTAATCCTGCTTGAAGGTGACTACCAGCAGACCATTTTCACCGGGATACAGAAACATGCTCCGATCGCTGATGTCCACCTTGATGAATTTCTTGGAGTCGTTGACCCGCTTCTTGTACGCCACCCATTTATCGTAGTCCTTGCCCAGACCCTTGTAGTTGGGGGAATAGTGGCTGAGATAAAGATCGGTGTCGCGGCTCTCCCAGTCCTTGCGCCACTGGTCGACGAATTTCTCATAGTACGCCTGCCGCTTCCGCCACTTGTCCCTGGCCAGCCACTGCACCTTGTCCGTGATAATCACCGGTGTCGTGTCGCTCTGCATGTACGGCGCGATGGTGTCGAGATCCCTGTTGCTCACTATGATGCAACCGTCGCTGTCTCTGGGCGGGCGGCTGTAGGTATTGCTCGGCGTGCCATGCAACCAGATACCGTAACCGGTACGGCCGTTGCGCTGATCCCAGACGTTGGGATAATCGATGGGGAAGGCGCCGTCTCCGTACAGGTCCGGCAGTTTGTCGGGCCGGATAAAACCCGTGACGAAGTACACGCCCACGGGCGTGCGCTGATCCCCCTCCGCAAGCTTGTTCGCCCCCTTCTTGCCGATAGTGGCGTAAAAATCATCTACCAGCTTGGGTATGCCGTTGTCGTTTTCGAACAGGTAAAGCCGCGACTCGCTGGTATCCACCACGATGGCATGGGTCTGTTTTGGACTGAGCTTGACCAATGCCGAGGGTATGTGCCCGTGGCCCTCCGGCGGCGGGTGCATGTAATGCCGCCAGCGGGCGACGGCCTCGTCGCGAAAGGCAATAATCTTCTCATAGGTCGCCGCCGGGAAGTCGCCGAAGCCGCGGATGGGCCTGCTGCGGGCAAGCAGCATGTCCCCGTATATCAGCTGCGCCAGGCGGAACTTGGGGTTGGACTTGACCAATTGTTTAAGTTCGCCCAGAGCGTCATCGATCCGGTTCTCCCGGATCTTGTCCAGGGCATCGATCAACTGCCTCTCGTTGACATGATCAACGGGATGGAGGGCGGCGTGATTGACGATCAGATCGATGCCCTGGCCGCGAGCGGCCCCGGCCTGAAGGCACAGGCAGAATGGCAGCAGAAAGACGGTTATTCTCTTGCACATTGGGCCGCAATCACTTGGTTGCTTCCTGGACGATGCGCCAGCTTTTTCCTTCTCGTGCAAATAATAATAACTTGGTGACGCGATCGCTATAGGTATCAGATTGATATTCCTGTGTAAAGGTGGCCTGGGCGTGTTCCGCCCCCAGGGGCTTCACGTTCACGTCCGAGACGGAAATCCGGATATACTTCGGCGCGGTCAGGTGCTGATTTCTGTCCTTCTTCCATTGCTTCAGGGTCTGGTTATCCGGCGGCCTGAAGTCCTTGCTGTAGTAGGACAGATAGCCGCTGACGTCCTGGGAGGTCCAGGCGTGAACCCAGCCGGTAATGGTGTCTTTGATCGCCGCGATGGTCTCCGGCGGATTCGCCGCGGCGACGGTTCTGGGCGGTTTCGCTTCGGCTTCTTTCGGCTGCGGTGCTGCCGACGTCGTGGCAGCGGGCGCAGCGCCGCCGGCTTTGGGCCCGGACACCATCGTCGGGGATGTCTTGGGCAGGGAAAACAGCTCGTTGATAAGAGTGAGCTTGGCCTTGGCGGTGCTGTTGCTCTTGTCCAGCTGCAGGGCGTGGCTGTAGGCCCGACTGGCCATCTTTGCATAGATGTCTCCCATGTTCTCATGGGCAGTGGCGTAACTGGGATGGGTATCGATGGCTTCCTGCAGAGCCTCCCGCGCCTTGTCGAAATCACCCTGGGAAGCATAGATTACGGCAAGGTTGTTATACGGCTCGGGCAATTCGGGATGCTCCTTGGTCAGCTGTATGAAGATTGCCTTGGCCTGGTCCAGATGATTCTGCTTGGTCAGGATGAGTCCCTTCAAAAACCGGTAGGTAATGTTCTTCTTATCCTTTGCCAGTTCGGTATTGGTGGCCTGCAGTGCTTCGTCCAGTTTGTTCGCCGCGATCAGCGCCCGGATCTGGGCGGGGGTCGACTGCGCGAGCGAAATCAACGGAAACGCCAGCCCGGCGACTAGAACCAACACGGCCAACGCCGGCGATCGTCTCAAAGTGGACATGGACAGGGGATCTCTCTGTTATTGCTTTCTGGAAGAATGGTTGCCGCCCTCAGGGCGCTATTCTAGGGTTCCATATCCGCAATATCAATTTTGTCACAACTTACCGGGACCGAATTGAACCGGGCAGGATAACCTTTGAAGACCTCCTGCATATCGCCGGCAAAGGAGTCAAGTTTCACGTCCAGCCAATACACCCGGTTAACGCCCGAGTAGGGGACGACCACGGGTTTATAACCCTTGTTTTGCAACTCGGCCAGTCGGTCGTTGACCGCGGACTGGCTGGAAAACACGCCCAGCGAGACGGCGTTTTCAAGTTTCCCCCGGCGCACCAGTCGGTAGTCCGAGACGCCTTTCTTCTGCAGGTCCTGGAGAAGTTCCATGGCGCCTTTCCGGGATTCCTGCGGGGCCAGGTAGATCCAGAAAAACTGCCGGTTCCTGGAGTTCGTGGAACGCACCCGCGTGCCGGCGTGGCGGGAGCGGAACCAGTCATCCAGGCCGGTCGCCTGGGTCTCCTCCGGCAGGGGGCCGAAGGTGAGACACAGTGACCTTTCCTGCCCCGCCCGTATGCCGGCGGGATGGATGGCCGGCAGCTCCTTCACCAGTTCGGAGGGCGCCCCCTGACCGGCCGCGCCCTCCTCCCCGTTCACCGTGGCGATGGTCTCCCGGGTTGATCGAACCGGCGGCGGGGTGTGCATTTCACTGATGAGCGATAATCGGGCGGCGGAGGACGAATCGGCCACGGCGCCGGCATTGTTGCGCTCATGCATGCGGATATCCCGATCCAGCTGCCA
>JARRRO010000225.1:0-7688 GCA_037380645.1 Gammaproteobacteria bacterium
GAAACGACACCCCTATGTCATGGCCTGCGGCTGCCTTCGTCGTTGAGGGCCGCTGACGGGCCGCCTCAGCTGCGCAACAGCGGCGGAATCAGAAGTCAAAAACGGGAATTGGATGAAAATAATGAGTTGCAGAGACGCGGGCGTAAAGCAATCAAGGTCAGGGTAATAGTTTACCCTGACCCTGATTGCTTAAAACGGATTCCAGGTCTTCTTCTTGGTGTACTTCATGTAACCGACGTTGACACCGGTGCGCAGACCCGCGCCCAGCCTTATGGGCGCCAGTGTGATGCCTTCGGATCTGTGGTAGTTGGCGCTGATACCGCCTACGACGTAGATACTGCCCTCTACCGCCGGAAAGCGCTGAAACAACGCCTCCTCGTTGGGAAGGTTGTATACCAGCACGAAGACCTTGGAGACGTCGCCGCCGACGTCGAAACCGATGGAGGGGCCGGTCCAGTGCACCTTCCTGTGTGCTCCGGATTTCATGTACAGGGTGCCGTTTCCGTAGCGCCCACCTATGCCAAACGCGCCGCTGGCTTCCGTGCCCTTGATATAGGCATTGGGTTCACCCTCGTCCTTGAAGATTTTCTGCACAACCTTGCCGATACCCTTGGCGCCAGCGCCGAAGAAGTCCGAGACTTCCTTGAGGATCGTGTCCTGTTTATAGGTTTTTTCTTTATGGTTGTTATCCGCCGCCTGGACTTGCAGAGGCGCGAGAATGATAAGGAAGACGAGTAGCAGGCGGGGAAAGAGTCTCGGCAGTGCCATGAGTGATCTCCATCCGGTCTAAAAACGGCATAATGCCTCGACTGCCGAAGGTTATGCAAATAAATTCGTCACATTTCGTAAATAACGGGTAAACGGCGGGCACAGCGGCCCCACCTGCGGCAGATTGGAGATACCGCTATAATCCGCCGGGGAATCCCGATAACAACCGAGTCATCCTTGCCTTATCACATCGAGCTGTTTCTGCTTACCACGTTTACCTCCATGATAGCAGGGGTGCTCGGCATCGGTGGCGGCCTGCTGCTAATCGCGGTCCTGCCGTCGCTGGTGCCGACCGCCGCCATCGTGCCGCTACACAGCGCCGCGCAGCTGGTGAGCAATGCCAGTCGCGCCCTGTTCGCGTTTCCGTCTGTGGTCTGGCGACAAGTGCCCCGGTTCCTGGCCGGCTCGCTGTTGGGCATAGCAGTATTCGGGGCGCTGCTGTATCACATATCGACCGATGCCATCCCGCTGTTCATCGGCACCTATATCCTCCTCACCGTGTGGAGCCGGCGCTTCGGCCGCCTGCTGCTGAAATACGAGAACTATTTCCTGGTGGGGTTTCTGCAGACCGGGCTCGGTCTCGTGGTCGGGGCGACCGGCCCATTGTCGATCACGGCGCTGATGAAGAACCTGGGCGACAAGGAGAAAGTCGTGGCTCAACCGCCTATTGAAGATCCTGCTTTCCCTGCTGGCGGTCCGGATGATTGCGGAGTTCATACTCGGCTGAATGTGGTTGTGGTATACTCGCCGCATTATTGCAGCGTGGCATCACAGAGAACGCCGGTTCTACCGGATCGGTAAGAACGTCCCAATCACTCATATCATAAGAGGAAGCAAATGCAGGCGCTGACTCGCAGGTTCGCAGCAATCATCCTGATCGTTCTCGGCGGCTGGCACGCCGCCGCCGCCGCCCAGGGAAAACAGGACGCGCCGGTCGGCTTTTATCAGAACCCCCTGCACGTGGACCCGGCCGCTTACCTGGATAAAATCAAGCTGCCACCCGGCTTTCATATATCCATTTACGCCAGCGGCCTCACCGCGCCCCGCGAAATGGCCCTGAGTGACAAGGGCACGCTGTTCGTGGGCAGCCTGGGGCAGTTCGGCGCACCCGCCGTAGGCAAGGTCTACGCCATCCGCGACACCAACGGGGATCACAAGGCCGATCAGGTCCTGACCATCGCAAAGGGGCTGAACTATCCCAACGGAGTTGCCCTGCATGACGGCGATCTGTACGTGGCGGAGATCGGCCGCATCCTGCGTTACGACGATATCGAGAACCACCTGGAGCATCCGCCGGCCCCCGTAGTCGTCACGGATGACTATCCCAAGGAATACCACCACGGCTGGAAGTTCATCCACTTCGGTCCGGACGGCAAGCTGTACGTCCCGGTGGGCGCACCGTGCAACACCTGTGTGCCCGATGCCGAACATGGAGTCATCACCCGCATCAATCCCGACGGCACCGGCAAGGAGGTCTTCGCCCGCGGCATCCGCAATTCAGTGGGCTTCGACTGGAATCCGAAAACCGGCGTGCTCTGGTTCACCGACAACGGGCGCGACGTCATGGGCAACCACATCCCGCCGGAGGAACTGAACCGCGCCCCCCGGCCCGGCCTGAACTTCGGCTTCCCCTACCGCTATGGCAAGGACCTGGTGGATCCCATGTATCTCACCGATATGAAGGCGTCGGATTTCACTCCCGCCGCCCTGGAGATGCCGGCGCACCGTGCGCCCCTGGGGATTCAGTTCTATACCGGTGATACATTTCCCCGGGAATACCGCAACCAGCTTTTCGTCGCCCAGCACGGCTCCTGGAACAAGAATCCCCCGGACGGCTATCGCATCTCCCTGGTCAAGATCAAGGACGGCAAGGTGATGAGTTACACGGATTTCGCCACCGGCTGGCTGATCAACGGCCGGTTCTGGGGCCGCCCCGTAGACATGGAGGTCATGCAGGACGGTTCCCTGCTGGTTTCCGATGATTTTGCCAACGTCATTTACCGCATCAGCTACCGGCCCTGATCCCGGCGCTGGCGCTCTCTTGCCCTTGGAGTAAGCTTAGAGAAAGAAGCCGTGTCCGATCCGCCTCACCGGGAGAACCGCCATGGGAGACACGCGCACAGAGAAAGACAGCATGGGAGAGGTCAGCCTTCCCGCCGACGCCCTGTACGGCGCCCAGACCCAGCGGGCCATAGACAACTTTCCCGTCAGCGGCAGCACCATGCCGGCGGCCTTCATCCGGGCCGTCGCCCGGATCAAATGGTCCGCCGCCCAGGTGAACCGGACCCTGGGACTCTTGGACGACGATGCGGCGGACGCCATCATCGAGGCCTGCCGTTCCATTGTCGCCGGTGAACACGCCGATCAGTTTCCCGTCGATATCTACCAGACCGGCTCCGGCACCAGTACCAACATGAACGTGAACGAGGTTGTAGCCACCCTGGCCGGCAGGCGGCTGGGCCGGGCGATCAGCGCCAACGACCACGTCAATCTGGGACAGAGCAGCAACGACGTGATCCCCACGGCCATCCACCTCAGTGCCGCCCTGGCGGTCAGGGAGAATCTGCTCCCCGCCGTGGTTCATCTGGCGGACTGCATTGAGGACAAGGCAGGCCGGCTGGACGACTGCGTCAAGACCGGGCGCACCCATCTCATGGACGCCATGCCCATACGCATGAGCCAGGAACTGTCCGGGTGGGCGGGGCAGATCCGCCAGCAGCAGGCATGGCTGGAACAGGGGCTGGAGTCCCTGTGCTTCCTGGCCCAGGGTGGCACGGCCGTCGGCACCGGGATCAACACCCATGGGGAATTCCCCCGGCGCTTCACCGAAGACCTGTCAGGGCAGACGGGGATACGCTTTCAGCCGGCCGCCAACCCGTTCACCGCCATCGGTTCGCAGGACACGGCGGTGGCCTTTTCCGGCAGGCTCAAGTCCCTGGCCGTCGCCCTGACCAAGATCGCCAATGATCTGCGCTGGATGAATTCCGGCCCCCTGGCGGGGCTGGGGGAGATCGAACTAGAGGCCCTGCAGCCCGGCTCCTCCATCATGCCCGGCAAGGTCAATCCGGTCATCCCCGAGGCCGTGGTCATGGCGGCTGCTCGCGTCATGGGTAACGATACCACCATCTCCATCGCCGGACAGGCGGGCAACTTCCAGCTGAACACCATGCTGCCGCTGATCGCGGATACGCTTCTGCAGGGGATAGACCTCATGTCCAGCAGCTGCCGCCTGCTGGCGGACAGGGCCATCGCCACCTTCGAAGTGAACCGTGAAAACATCAGGCGCAGCCTGGACTTGAATCCCATCCTGGCCACCGCACTCAATCCCCATATCGGCTACATGGCGGCGGCGAAGATCGCCAAGCAGGCCTACGCGGAAAGGCGCCCGATCATTGATGTGGCCGAGGAACAGACCGATCTCTCCCGGGAACAGCTGGAGGCCATCCTCGATCCGCTGAACCTGACCCGCGGCGGCTTCTCGGTCAAGGACTGACCGCCTTCCCGTACCGCTCAGTACGTCTTTGCCGCAACCGGAACCGCCTCCCCGCGCGCAAGTCAAATAAAACAGGAAGGTTTTGAATGAAGCCGCGCCCTTTAAAAGGCCGGTATTTGTTCGGAAATGTTTGCAAGGAGGAGTCTGAAATGAAATTCCTTACACTGGTGCTGTCAGCGTTAATCACGTTCTCGCTGGCAACAAATCTCTACGCCGAATCAAAGGCGGCCATCAAGCCTGAAGGCAATATGGTGGTAATCGCAAAGAAACCCAAACTGGTCAGCGTCCCCGAGACATTCGGTTCCAGCCGCCTGTGGGACTGGCATGTACTGGACAACCGGCATCTCGTGGTTCAGCTCAATGACGGTACGAAATACCTGGCCACTCTGATGGCGCCGTGCACCGGTCTGCCCTTTACCGACGTCCTCGGCTTTTCGACCCAGGGTCCGTTCCAGATCGACAGCTGGACGAACATCCACCTGCCCGGCGGCGAGACCTGCTACGTCAAGACGCTGACCAAATACCATGAAGCGGAAAAGTAAGTAGTCTCCGGGCGGACTCCGTGATGACCGCGGCGGTGTCTCGCCCTTCTATACTTAAAGCTGTAACACGCTAAGGTGTTGCCATGGCGCCGCAGAAATGCGGGTGGCCCATGCGCAATTATTTTTAATTTAACATGTGTCAGGGCCGCCTATGTTCGAATTCAACCCCTATTCCCCGGAGATAGACGCCGATCCCTTCCCGGCGTATGAACGACTGCTGGAGGAATTTCCCTGTTTCTGGAGTGACCATGCCAAGATGTGGATATTGAGCCGGCATGAAGACATCACCAACGCCCTGCAGGACTGGGAAACCTATTCCTCCTCCAAGGGCAATATGATGGACGAAATCCCCGGGCGCTCCGGGTCAACGCTGGGCAGTCTGGACCCGCCCCGCCATGATCGCCTGCGCGCACTGATACAAAAGGTGTTCACATCGAAAACCGTGAAGGAAATGATACCGCAGGCAGTGGATGTAGCGGAAAGCTGTGTGCGTCAGTGCCAGGATAAAGGGCAGTTCGACTATGTCACGGATTTTTCCAGCCGGATAACGGTGACCATACTCTTCAACCTGCTCGGCCTGCCCAGCGCGGATCACAAGGTGATCCGGGAAAACGTTATCCTGGCCATTTCCACGGACAGCAAGACCCGGCAGAAAGCCCCGGAAAATCTCGCCGGCTTCCAGTACCTGGTCGATTATGTCAACGACCAGGTGGATCAAAGGCTGAAAAAGCCGGGTGATGATCTGATCTCACAAATGATGCAGGCCGAGATCGATGGCGACAAGCTAACGGACTCGGAGGTGACCATGACCTCGGCAACGCTGATCATGGCCGGAGTTGAGAGTCTGTCCAGCTTCATGACCATGTTCGCACTGAACATGCATGATTTCCCGGATGCCCGGCGGCGCGTGATCGCCGATCCCGAACTGATGGCTCCCGCCATAGAGGAATCGCTGCGCTACAATACCTCCGCGCAGCGTTTTCGCCGTTACCTGATGCACGACGTAGAGTTGCACGGGCAGCAGATGAAGAAAGATGATTTTGTCTGTCTCTGTTACGGTGCGGGCAACCGTGACAGGCGCAAGTTCCCCGATCCTAACGTCTATGACGTAGAAAGGCGGCCCATGAATCACCTCGGTTTCGGCGGCGGCAAGCATCTCTGCCTGGGAAGCGCCGTGGGCAGACAGGTCACTGCGGCGACCATGGATGTATTCTTCAGGCACATACCGGAATTCGAACGCTCGACGCCGACGCTCACCTGGAATTCCTCAACGACGTTTCGCAGTCCTTCCGCCCTGCCCTTGCAGGTGAGGTCATAAAAGATTAGCCACAGAACACACAGAGAGAGTAAATATAAAGCATAAGAGGTGAATCGTGAATCGATTCTCGTTTTACGATTAACGGTTTGCGAATTAGCGCTTTTTCAAGTGGCGGTACTCGTAGCCGATAATTTCCATTTCCACCTCACCGTCGGGCCGGCGCCACTGGATGACATCGCCGGTACGCTTGCCGAGCACCGCGCTGGGCAGTGGAGAGACCCAGCTCAGCCAGTGCTGCTCGGGGTCGGCCTCGTCTTCGCCGACGATGGTGAACGTGTAATGTTCGTCGTCTTCATCGGCGAGGGTCACGGCGGCACCGAAATGGATCGCATCCCGTGACTGTTGACCGATGTCCACCGGAATGGCGCTGTC
Organism: Gammaproteobacteria bacterium; assembly: GCA_037380645.1. Taxonomy (GTDB): domain Bacteria; phylum Pseudomonadota; class Gammaproteobacteria; order Eutrophobiales; family Eutrophobiaceae; genus JBBDSH01. The sequence goes on from JARRRO010000225.1 coordinate 6,494, forward strand.
GAGGCGTTTCTTGAGGTAACGCGTCTCCGCCTCCAGGGTCTTGATGCGGTTTGTCACTGACACGTCGTCGCTCCTCGGCTGCAGGGACTCCAGTTCAGACAACAGGGCGCGGTAATTTTCCTGCAGGCGCGAGAGACCGCGCAGAGTGATGTAATTGGGATTTCCGCTCTGCGGCCGTTCCGGCAGATCCGCGTCGGCCTGATTGCCCTCCGGCTCCTTGACGAATGCACGGGACATACCTTTCCCCTCGAATAACTGGAATATACTGCGGTGATCACTACAGCACAGGCGGGGCCGGAAGATCAACCGCAGACGGACGTACGTGCCTGATCGGGAAAGGATCGCAGCAGGAGTGATCTCCGGCCCGGCGATTGGGCTATAATTAATGTTTGTTGTGTGATTATCTCTGGCAGGAGGTATGCAATGCTATCCAGAGTCGCCGTCCCGTCCCTGCTTGTTCTCGCCCTGATCTCCGCCCCTACAGGATCTGACTACCTGCCACCGCGCCCTGGAGGGCAGAATCCTCAAGCGCCGCGATCGGGCCGGCACCTATGTCAACCGCGCCATTGTCGAAACGTCGCTGTCCCATTATCGGGACGCCTTCACCGATTATCAGCGCGCCATCAAGACCATGCCGGACCTGCCGGAACCCTACGTAGGCCGCGGCAATATCTACTTTCTCGCCGGCAAGCTGAATAAGGCCATCGACGACTACACCCGCGCCCTGGATCTGCACCTGACCCGGAACTACATCGCCTATCTGAACCGGGGGATGGCCTATGAGAAGCTCGGCCGCTTCGACGTCGCCGAGGCGGACTACCGCCAGGCCCTGAAGGCGCAGCCCGACTGGGAGCTGGCCCAGAAGAAGCTGAACCGGGTCCTGGCCAAGCAGGCTGCCGAAAAGGTGCACTGACGGGGCGGGGCAAACCGCGCTGCGGATTTTGAGCGTGGAGGATGGATAAAATTAAAACAGTGAACAGTGAGTCATGAATGAAGAAACCGGCGGAGATGTGCACACCGGTAATCCAGACCGATTGCTATTTATAATTAACGAATCACCGCGTCATGTCCCCGTGAACCCTGTGCTAGCAGTCAGCAGGTCTGGAAGCAGCGCCGTTTATCCCGAGGACAGCTTGCGGGTGAGCAGGGCTTCATAATCCGCCTGGGTGTCGATGTCCAGTTCCGCTTCCTCCAG
>JARRRO010000226.1:0-4300 GCA_037380645.1 Gammaproteobacteria bacterium
GCGGCTTGTTGCTGACCGGCTTGTCCGGGAAGATCCTTATCCACAGCTTGCCGCCGCGCTTGACATGGCGCGTGATGGCGCGCCGCGCCGCCTCGATCTGGCGGGCGGTGATACGGCCGCGGGACGTGGCCTTGAGGCCGTAGTCGCCGAAACTGACCCGATTGCCGTTCTGCGCCAGCCCGCGGTTACGGCCCTTGGACTGTTTCCTGAATTTTGTTTTTTTCGGCTGTAACACTGTCTGCTCCGTCCGTTAAGCGGTGGGGGCCTGCGGCGCGGGACTGGTAACGGGCTCCTCCTCGGGCTCCTCCATACCGAATACCTCACCCTTGAAGATCCAGATCTTGATGCCGATCACGCCGTAGGTGGTCTTGGCCTCGGCCAGGCCGAAGTCGATATCCGCGCGCAGGGTATGCAGCGGCACCCGGCCCTCGCGGTACCACTCCGTGCGGGCGATCTCGGCGCCGTTGAGGCGGCCGGCCACGCAGATCTTGATACCCAGGGCGCCCAGGCGCATGGTGTTGGTCACCGCCCGCTTCATGGCGCGCCGGAACATGATGCGGCGCTCGATCTGCTGGGCCACGCTCTCGGCCACCAGGTAAGCGTCCAGTTCGGGCTTGCGGATCTCCTCCACGCTGACCGTGGCCGGGACGCCCATCATCCTGGAGATCTCCTGCCGCAGCCGTTCGATATCCTCGCCCTTCTTGCCGATGACGATGCCCGGCCGTGCCGTGTGGATGATGACCCGGGCGTTGTTGGCCGGCCGCTCGATCTGGATGCGGCTGACCGAGGCGTTAGCCAGTTTCTTGCGCAGGAAGTCGCGCACCTCCAGGTCGGTATGCAGGTAACCCGCGTAGTCGCGGGAATTGGCGTACCAGGTGGAGGTCCAGTCCTTGATGATGCCGAGGCGTATGCCCGTAGGATGTACTTTCTGTCTGAATATCTCGGTAACCTTCAACTCGTCGATGTCGGCGCCGTCGTTGTGCTCGGCGTTGGCGATGGCCGACTCCAGCAGCTTCTTCACCACGGCCGCCGCCCTCTTGTTGCTGTAGGCCAGGATGTTCAGGGCCTGGTCCACGGACTTGCCGCGGATCTGATCGGCCACCAGCCGCGCCTTCTGCGGCGACAGACGGGCATATTTCAATTTCGCTGACGTGGGCATCGCTCTATTCACCCTTATTTGGTTTTCCTGTCGGCCGCGTGGCCGCGGAACGTGCGGGTGATCGCGAATTCACCCAGCTTGTGCCCGACCATGTTCTCGGTGATGAAAATCGGCATGTGATCGCGCCCGTTGTGCACGGAGATGGTCAGGCCGACCATTTCCGGCAGGATCATGGACCGGCGCGACCAGGTCTTTATCGGCCGATTGTCGTTGCTGGCGACGGCCGCCTCCACCTTCTGCATCAGATGATGGTCCACGAACGGACCCTTTTTAATCGATCTCGCCACGTGCTCTCCCGTTACGATTTCCGTCGGCGGACGATCAGATTATCGGTCCGCTTGTTCTTTCTGGTCTTGTAGCCCTTGGTGGGCTTGCCCCAGGGGGACACCGGGTGGCGTCCGCCGGCGGTCTTGCCCTCGCCGCCGCCGTGGGGGTGATCCACCGGGTTCATGGCCACGCCGCGCACAGTGGGGCGAACGCCGCGCCAACGCTTGGCCCCGGCTTTGCCCAGCTTACGCAGAGAATGCTCGCCGTTGCTGACTTCGCCGATGGTCGCCTTGCAGTGTATGGGCACGCGCCGCATCTCTCCGGAGCGCAGTCGCAGGGTGGCATGGGCCCCCTCGCGGGCCACCAGCTGAACGCTGGCGCCGGCACTCCTGGCCAGCTGCGCGCCCTTGCCCTGCTTCAGTTCCACGCAGTGCACGTTGGTGCCCACCGGGATGTTCCTGAGCGGCAGGCAGTTGCCCGGTTCAATGGCGGCGTTAGTGCCGGACATCACCCTGGCTCCGGGCTTAACGCCGCCGGGCGCGACGATGTAGCGCCGCTCACCGTCCGCGTACAGCAACAGGGCGATGTGGGCCGTGCGGTTGGGATCGTATTCGATCCGCTCCACTGTCGCGGGGACACCATCCTTGTCACGCCTGAAATCGATGCTGCGGTAACGCTGCTTGGCGCCACCGCCGCGGTGGCGGACGGTGATATGCCCGTGGTTGTTCCGCCCCGAACGCTTGCTCTGCTTCTCCAGCAGCGGCTCGTAGGGGTCGCCCTTGTGCAGCTCGGGCGCCACTACCTTGATCATGCCGCGGCGTCCGGGCGTGGTCGGTTTGGGTTTCACTAGTGCCATAACCGTATTCCTCAGGCCCCGGCGAAATCGATGTCGAAACCGGGTTTCAGTTTGACGTAGGCCTTCTTCCAGTCAGAGCGCCTGCCCACGGTCTGCTGGAAGGCCTTGACCTTGCCCTTGACGTTGCAGACCCGCACCGACTCGACCTCCACCTCGAACATCAGTTCTACCGCCTGTCTGATCTCCGGCTTGGTGGCGTTCTTCGCCACCTTGAACACGAACTGGCGGTATTTCTCGCCGATCAGGGAACTCTTTTCGGTAACCCGCGGCTCCAGCAGGATGTTCATCAGTCTTTCCTGGTTCATGCCAGCCACGCCTCCACCTTTTCCACCGCCGCCTTGGTCATCAGCACGTTGCCGAATCCGACCAGGGTATAGGGATTGATCTCGGCCGTGTCGATGACATTCACCCTGGGGAGGTTCCGCGTCGACAACAGGGCGTTCTCGGTCAGCTCGTCGGTGATAATCAGCACGTCGTTCAGGCCCAGTCCTGCCAGGACCTCCCTGGCCTTTTTCGTCTTCGGCTCGTCCACGGAGAACTGGTCTATGCAGCTCAGCCGTTCCTGCCGCACCAGCTCCGACAGGATGGCGCGCATGGCGCCCCGGTACATCTTCCTGTTCACCTTGACGCCGTAATGCTTGGGCACGGCCGCGAAGGTCACGCCGCCGCCGCGCCAGATGGGACTGCGGTTGCTGCCTGCGCGGGCGCGACCGGTGCCTTTCTGCCGCCAGGGCTTGCGGCCGCCGCCGCTGACCTGGGCCCGGGTCTTCTGGGCCCGGCTCCCGGTGCGGCCCCGGGTCAGGTAGGCGGTGAGCACCTGGTGGACCAGGGGTTCGTTGTACGGCGCCGCAAACACGGCGTCGGACACGGACAGCTTGCCCGCCTTCTTCTTGCCCGTCTGGTGCAGTTTCAGATCCATGGGTCTACTCCTGCGGCCCCGCCTTGACGGCCGGCATGATCACCACCCGGCCGCCCTTGGCGCCGGGGACCGAGCCCTTGAGCAGCAGCAGGTTGCGCTCGGCGTCCACGCGCACCACCTCCAGGTTATGGGTGGTGCGGCGGGTGTTGCCCAGTTGCCCGGCCATGCGCTTGCCCTTGAACACCCGCCCGGGGGTCTGGCACTGCCCGATGGAACCCGGGGCCCGGTGGGCGCGGGAGTTGCCGTGGGTGGTGCGCTGGCTCCTGAAATGGTGGCGCTTGATGGGGCCGGCGAAGCCCTTGCCGATGGTGGTCCCGGAGACGTCCACTTTCTGGCCGTCCTGGAAGATGTCCACCTTGATCTCGGCACCGGGGGCCAGTTCGACGCTGTCCCCCTCGCCCAGCCGGAATTCCAGCAGGCCTTCCGCCGTCTCCACTTCCGCCTTGGCCAGGTTGCCCGCCGACGGCCTGTTGATCAGGTTGCGGCGCTTGCCTCCCCAGGCCACCTGCACGGCACGGTAGCCGTCCTTTTCGGGATCCATCAGGCGGGTCACCCGGTTGGGCGAGGCCTCGATGACGGTGACGGGCACGGACTCGCCCTGGTCCGTGAAGACCCGGGTCATGCCGCGTTTGCGCCCTACGATTCCGATACTCATGTCATTAACTCAGTTTGATCTGCACGTCGACGCCGGCGGCCAGGTCCAGCTTCATCAACGCGTCCACCGTCTTGTCCGTGGGGTTGACGATGTCCATCAACCGTTTGTGGGTCCTGATCTCGTACTGATCCCGCGCGTCCTTGTTGACGTGCGGGGAAATCAGAACCGTGTAGCGTTCCTTTTTCGTGGGCAGAGGGATAGGCCCCTTCACCTGGGCGCCGGTGCGGCGCGCGGTTTCCACGATCTCGCGGGTCGACTGATCGATAAGCCGATGGTCGAAGGCCTTGAGACGTATGCGGATTACCTGTTGCTCTGCCATTTTCGTTTACTCGATAACCTTGGAGACGACGCCGGCGCCCACGGTCCGGCCGCCCTCGCGAATGGCGAAGCGCACCCCCTCTTCCATCGCGATCGGCGAGATCAGCTCCACCGTCATCTTGATGT
>JARRRO010000227.1:0-3516 GCA_037380645.1 Gammaproteobacteria bacterium
ATCGTCAGCGAGAGGGCCGGGCTGGAGCGCCTGCGCGTGCTGGGCAAGGTCAATGAACTGGCAAGGACGCTGGCGAATTCCCCTATCTCCGGCGGGACCGGCATCGCCCACACTCGCTGGGCTACTCATGGCCGGCCCAGCGTCGACAACGCCCATCCCCACGTCTGTCGCGACCAGGTCGCCCTGGTGCACAACGGCATCATCGAGAATTACGAGGCGCTGCGCGCCGATCTGCTCAAGCAGGGCTATGAGAGCGAGTCAGAGACCGATACCGAGGTGGTGGTTAACCAGGTGCATTACTTCCTGTCCCGGGGCCGGGATCTGTTGCAGGCGGTGATGGAGACCGCCCGCATGCTGGAGGGCGCCTTCGCCCTGGGGGTCATCAACAGGTCGGAACCGGACCGTCTGGTGGCGGCCAGGCACGGCAGCCCCCTGGTCATCGGCATGGGGATCGGGGAATACTTTATCGCCTCCGACATCTTTGCCCTGCTGCCGGTGACGCGCCGGTTCATTATTCTGGAGGAAGGGGACGTGGCGGATATCCGCTGCGACGGGGTGCACATCTATGACGCCGGGGGGCGGCCTGTGGAGCGGCCGGTGGTGACATCCGAACTCACCGCCGAAGCGGCGGACAAGGCGGGCTACCGGCATTTCATGCTAAAGGAGATTTTCAGCCAGCCGCTGGCGGTGGCGGACACCCTGGAGGGAAGGATCGACGCGGGGAGGGTTGTCGATGAGGCCTTCGGCATGGATGCTAAAGCGATACTGGATGAGATCAGGGCCGTGCACATCATCGCCTGCGGCACCAGCTACCATGCCGGCCTGGTAGCCCGCTACTGGCTGGAGTCCCTGGCCCGGGTGCCGTGCAGCGTGGAGATCGCCAGTGAATACCGCTATCGCGACCCGGTGGTGCACGCCGGAACCCTGTTCGTCGCCATTTCCCAATCGGGCGAAACGGCGGATACCCTGGCGGCTCTGAGGCTGGCCCGCGATCTGGATTACCGGGCGACCCTGGCCATCTGCAATGTGCCGGAAAGCCAGCTGACCCGCGAATCCGATCTGGTGCTGCTGACCCACGCCGGGCCCGAAATTGGCGTTGCCTCGACTAAGGCGTTCACTACCCAGCTGACCGCACTGCTGCTGCTGGTGATCCTGCTGGCACGCCGCTTCGGCGCCTCCGCGCAGGCTGAAAGGGAACTGATAGGGCGGCTGGAACACCTGCCGGGGATGATCAACCACGTTCTGAAACTGGATCCGACCCTCAGACAACTGGCCGAGGAGTTCGCCGACAAACACCATGCCCTGTATCTGGGCCGCGGCAGCATGCTCCCCATCGCCATGGAGGGGGCGCTGAAGCTCAAGGAGATATCCTATATTCATGCCGAGGCCTACGCTGCAGGGGAACTCAAGCACGGTCCACTGGCGCTGATCGACAACGACATGCCGGTGGTCGCTGTGGCTCCCAACAACGGCCTGCTCAGAAAACTGGAGGCGAACCTCAATTCGGTCAGGGCCCGGGGCGGGCGGCTTTATGTCTTTGCCGACGCGGGGATAGAGCTGGGGGAATCCGAGAACATGCATAAGATCGATATCCCTCCGGTCAGCGATCCTGTTGCCCCCATCATTTATACCGTGCCGCTGCAGCTGCTGGCTTACCATATCGCCGTGCTGAAGGGCGCCGACGTGGATCAGCCGCGCAACCTGGCCAAGTCGGTAACAGTGGAATAGCAGCGGGGAATCGAAGTGACCGGGAATGCGGCAAAAAAGCTCAGGATACTTGTTGTCGACGATGACAGAGAAATCCTGCAGCTGCTGAAGAAATGGTTGGAAGGAGACGGTTTCGAAGTCGTTACCGTGGTCTCCGGGGAGGAGGCATTGGCTGAAATGGAGAAAGCCAGGCCGAACCTGGTGATCACGGATCTCTTCATGGGCGGGATGAGCGGCCTCGATCTGCTCAGCCGCATCCACGATAACGACCCCCTGCTGCCCGTTATCATGCTGAGCGGCCAGGCGCGCATTCCTGATGCAGTCAAGGCCACACACCTGGGTTCCTCCGCGTTTCTTACCAAACCCGTGCAGAAGGCCGAGGTACTGGAGCACGTGCGGCGTGCGCTGCGCATCGATTACGATCGATCCGGGGAACAGGAAATCCAGAAAAAGGTGATCTACCGGAGCAAGAAGATGGAGCAGCTGGTGGATCTCGCCATGATGGTCGCGGACAGCAACGTCACCGTCTTCATCAGCGGTGCTACCGGTACGGGGAAGGAGGTCATCGCCAAGGCCATCCATGAAGCGAGTCCGCGCCGGGACAAACCCTTTATCGCCGTAAACTGCGGGGCCATACCCGAGCAGCTCCTGGAATCGGAGCTGTTCGGCCACGAGAAGGGCGCGTTCACCGGGGCGGCCACCCGCAACGAGGGCCTGTTCCAGGCCGCCAACGGCGGTACCCTGTTTCTGGACGAAGTCGGCGATATGCCCCTCGCGCTACAGGTGAAACTGCTGCGTGTGTTGCAGGATTTCGAGGTGCGGCCCGTCGGTTCCACCAGGTCCTATCCGGTCGATGTAAGGGTCATCTCGGCCACCCACAGGGATATCGACGCTGCGGTCAGGGATGGGGAATTCCGGGAAGATCTCTATTACCGCCTCAAGGTCGTTCCCCTGGAAATGCCGACGCTGGATGAACGCCGGGAAGACATCCCGCTGTTGCTTTCCCATTTCCTCGGCGTCTATGCGAAGAAAAACAACAAGCCGGCCAAGCATTTCTCCCCCGATGCAATGGAATACCTGTCCGCCGCTGCCTGGCCCGGCAATATTCGACAGTTAATGAATGTCGTGGATCTTTGCATCACGCTCAACAAGACGGACACCATACCGCTCGGTCTGGTGAAAAAGGTCCTGCAGGATAAACCGAGCGAACTCATTACCCTGAAGGAAGCAAAACAGGAATTCGAAAAAAACTATCTTATCGGCGTACTGCGTGTTACCAGTGGGCACGTGGCCAACGCAGCGAAAATAGCCGGTCGTAACCGCACCGAGTTTTATAAGCTGTTGAACCAGCATGGCATTGATCCGGCTGAATACCGCCATTCCCGTTCCGAATGACATCGGATCAAATAACATAAAGAGAGGCAAAATGAGTGACAAAATCAGCGTTACCATAGACAGCGACCTCGAAGATCTGATTCCCGGTTTTCTGGAAAACCGTAAAACGGATTTGGAAAAACTGAGAACAGCGGCGGGGGGCAAGGACTTCAAGACAATCCAGTTACTCGGTCACAGCCTCAAAGGCGTGGGCGGGGGATACGGTTTCGAGCGGATATCGGAGATCGGCGCCGCGCTCGAGGAAGCCGGGAAGAACGCCAGTTTAGACGCCGCAAACGAGCAGATAAACCAGCTGAATGACTATATGTCGAGGCTGGAAATCGTGTTTGAATAGGCCTCGCGGCGCTGAGACATGTCTTCCGTGAATGACAGCTCGTCCAGTACCCCGCAATGGTTCGTTTATTTTGTCACCAT
>JARRRO010000228.1:0-3483 GCA_037380645.1 Gammaproteobacteria bacterium
CCTGAAAGCCATGCCTGACAAGGTCGAGACCGGCACTGTCAGGAAAATCGACGGCGATGAAAGGATCTACTACGATGGATACTGGATTCGCTACTACGCCCTGCCCAATTCTCTCGCCTTCAAGAAACGTCTCATCGATCAGCTGACCCGCCGGGTGTTCCATCACGCCGAGGCCGGCATCAATACCCCCGGAGAACGCCTCGAAGAAGTACGCGCCGCCTATGATTCCGAACAGGACCAGTCCCGCAAGAGGGTCCTGGCGGCGATGCTGGCCGGCGCCATGATGAACCGCGGTTCGGACATCCTGACCCGCATCGTGGAGCTGGAGGTGATCGGGGTCAAGGTCGCCTCGGACAATCCTCTGATCAGGGAATGCGGACGTTGTTTCATGGGAGCGCTGGAGTACGGCAAATACATCCGCCCGGTCACCAGTAAGGAAGGGCTGGATGAATTATGGGGGGAACCGTTCAAGGCGTTCACCATGCCCATCAACCAGTTCCTGGAGTCGCGTTATATCAAGATTGCCCAGACCATGAGCGAGATCGACGCCATCGCTGACAAGATCGCCGAGGTCTTCGGCAAGGCCGGTATGTTCGCCCACCTGGCCCCGGTCATCAATGAACTGGCGGAAAGCGCCAAGCTGGCCACCGAGACTATGCGCTCGGACACACAGATTATTGAAATCTGGCCCCGCTTCGTGGGTGCCGCCGACAAGATCGCCGAAGCCAGGCCGGCGATGCCGCCCAGCCACAACCGACGCGATGCGGCCCTGGGAAGACGCGGCATCCGCATTATTCAGGAGAGCTGTGACATCATCGTGGCACTGGCCACCATCCGCATCCCCATGCCCCACACCACCCGGAGCTTCCTCCAGCAATGTGACCAGTTCCGGGACAGGTACCGCAACCACCTGAACGGTGGCAAGCCGGAAGGCGTCAGCAAGGAGAGCGGCAAGCAGCCGACGCCGGCCTAGGCGAGCCGGATCAGGATTCCCCCAGGTAGCGTTCCGCGTCCAGGGCTGCCATGCAGCCGGAACCGGCCGAGGTAACGGCCTGCCGGTAAACCGGATCCGCCACATCCCCCGCCGCAAACACACCCTCGACGCTGGTCTGGGTGGCGAATCCCGCGCTGCCGCCCCTGACCCGGATGTAACCGCCGTCCATGTCCAGTTGACCGGCGAAGATGTCCGTATTGGGTTTGTGTCCGATGGCGATGAAGACGCCGTGCACCGGCAGCTCCTTGGTCTCTCCGCTGGCCACATTGCGCAGGCGCACCCCGGTGACGCCGGACTCATCGCCCTCTACCTCGTCCAGGACGTGATCCCATTCGATGCTGACGTTGCCGTCCTCGCCGGTCCTGGCCAGGAGCCGGTCGCTGAGGATCTTTTCCGACCGGAACCTGTCCCGGCGGTGGACGATGGTGACGTGGGAGGCCAGGTTGGCCAGATACAGGGCCTCTTCCACGGCGGTATTGCCGCCGCCTATCACCGCCACCGGCTTGCCCTTGTAGAAAAACCCGTCGCAGGTGGCGCAGGCGGACACCCCCTTGCCCTTGAAGGCCTCTTCCGAGGGCAGACCCAGATATCTGGCCGAAGCTCCCGTGGCGATGATCAGCGCATCGCAGGTGTACTCCCCGGAATCGCCGGTGAGGGTGAACAGCCGACCGGAGAGATCGGCCTTGTTGATCTGATCGTAAATCAGTTTTGTTCCGAAACGTTCCGCGTGACGCTTCATCCTTTCCATGAGTTCCGGCCCCTGTACGCCCTGATCATCGCCGGGCCAGTTGTCCACGTCGGTGGTGGTGGTCATCTGCCCGCCCACTTCGATGCCGGTGATGATGACCGGCTCCAGTCCCGCCCGGGCCGCGTAGACGGCGGCGGTATAACCCGCCGGCCCGGATCCCAGGATGATCAATGTATGGTGTTCTGACATCGGTGTTCCTGCATGCATACAAGGTGGCAGTACGGAGTAAAACGCGACAAGGATAACATAACCGCCCCGGAGCCGGTCCGTAAACGGACGCTTCAGCCGCGGTCGCGGGGAGGCGGCGCCGCCCGCAGGAATATCTCTACGGCCTCCTCCAGGTCCCGGTCATCGGGCTGTTCGGTTCGTTTCTCGCCACCCAGTTCACTGCCCGCGAGGATCCCGTAGACCCAGGCCGAGGCCGAGTGAAAGCCGTCGGTCATGCCCATGGAGCTGTAACAGTCCTCGATCTCGTGCATCTCCCCCTCCCAGCGCGCCGCCACCGCCCCCAGATAGGGGATGATCCGGCACATGTGCTCGTATGTCGGACCCTGGCTGTAGCGCAGTTCCTCCCGCAGCTCCGCTCCCACGCCCAGCCGCTGCGCCGTCATCAGCACCGCCGTGCGCAGGGCGATGGTGCCCTTGTTCAGGGAGGCATAGGACATCTTCATGGCCGAAGCCCGGCCGATCTGCGGCCCCATGTGCCTGACATCCATCCCCTTGCCGTCCAATACGGCGAGGATATCCGCGGCCGGCCCGCTTACGTACAGCCGCGGCGGCCGCGTTGACTTGCCCGGTGGCGGGCCGACGATGCCGGCATCGGCGAAACCGGCCCCGGCCCTCAGCATGACATCGCCGATACGGCGGACCCGTTCGGGAGAGACGGCGTTGCAATCGGCATAGACCGGGCCGCCGCCGGGGGGGAGCGCCTCTGCCATGCGTGCGGCGAAAGCCTCGGCGGCGGCCGGCGGCAGTATGGACAGCACCAGGTCGGCTTCCCGGGCCACGGCCTCAAGACTGCCCAGGTCCTCGAAGCCGGCCAGGCGGGCCAGCATCCGGGAATTCTCGCTCCTGCCGCTGAGATCGGTGATCACCCGCAGGCCGTGCTCGCGCAGTACGCGCCCCACGGCACTGCCCATGTCACCGGTGCCGATGATCGCGATGGTATTGATGGCCATAGGGAGGAACTCTCATCTGAAAAAATCTTGTCACGGAACCGCAGCCGTACGACATTGATTGCACTGACATTATCAGTATATCCTAAACCCCGACGTCCCCGTAACCACTCCCCCCACAACCATAAGGCCGATGACCACATCGAATCTCAGCACCGGCGGCCAGGCCATTGTCCAGTCTTTGCTGCAACTGGGGATAGACACGGTATTCGGGCTGCCGGGTGCCCAGACCTACGCCCTGTTCGACGCCCTGTACGAAAACGGGGAACAGTTGCGCTACATCGGCAGTCGCCACGAGCAGGGGGCGGCCTGGATGGCCTTCGGCTACAGCCGTTCCACGGGGAAGCCGGGGGTATACAGCGTCGTACCGGGCCCCGGCGTGCTCAACACCACCGCCGCCCTGGCCACGGCCTTCGGGGCCAACTGCCCGGTACTGTGCCTGACCGGCCAGATCCCCTCCGCGGGCATAGGCAGCGGCCGCGGCTACCTGCACGAACTCCCGGACCAGCTCGCCACCCTGCGCTCCCTCACCAAGTGGGCGGACCGCATCAACCATCCGTCGGAGG
>JARRRO010000229.1:0-3465 GCA_037380645.1 Gammaproteobacteria bacterium
CGACGACGCCGTGTACGCCGCCGCCCGCCTGCTTGAGGTCATCGTCAACGCCGGGACGGAACCGTCGAACTTCTTCGAGGACGTGCCCGAAGGTGTGTCCACGCCGGAACTGCGCATTGACCTGCCCGAGGAACAGCACCGCACCGTCATGCAGGAGCTGGAGGCGGCCGCAGTCTTCGACGACGCGGAGATCATCAAGGTGGACGGGCTGCGCATAGAATTTGCCGACGGCTGGGGATTGATTCGCCCCTCAAATACCACACCATGCCTGGTACTGCGTTTTGAAGCCGAAAACCGGGAGGCGCTGGAACGGATACAGGAGGCCTTTCGTGGCCTGATCCTGTCGGTTAACCCGGACTTGAAGCTGCCTTTCTGATAACCTAGGGAACCGCCGCACGGGGCGAAGGTTCCCTTGTGCTTGATGATGGCCGGCTTGCGGGAAGGAAGGTCCGGCTTGTATACGATCACGCCAGGTGGCCACCATGTCCACGCGTACAAAACAAGAAGACAACCAGGCGGACAGCGCCGTGGCGATTGCCAGGGTGTTGACTGAAGCCCTGCCGTACATCAAGCGGTTCTACGACAAGACCATGGTCATCAAGTACGGCGGCAACGCCATGTCGGACGAGACCCTGAAGAACAGCTTTGCCCGGGACGTCACCCTGATGAAGCTGGTGGGCATGAATCCGGTGGTGGTGCACGGCGGTGGACCCCAGATCGGTGATCTGCTGAAGCGCATCGGCAAGGAGACCGAGTTCGTCCAGGGCATGCGGGTGACCGACAGTGAGACCATGGATATCGTCGAAATGGTGTTGGGCGGGCTGGTAAACAAGGAAATCGTCAATCTGATCAACCATCACGGCGGCAACGCGGTGGGGCTGTCCGGCAAGGACGCCGCCCTGATCCGGGCGCGCAAGCTGCTGGTGTCCCGCACCTCCCCGGAACTGAAGGCGCCGGAGATCATCGACATAGGTCATGTGGGTGAAGTGGAGAGCATCGATACCTCCATTATCGACATGCTGGTCCACGGTGACTTCATCCCCGTCATCGCTCCCATCGGGGTGGATGCCGACGGGCAGTCGTACAATATCAATGCCGATCTGGTGGCCAGCCGGCTGGCGCAGGTCCTGAAGGCGGAAAAACTCATCGTGCTGACCAACACTTCGGGGGTCCTGAACAGGGACGGCAGGGTCCTCACCGGCCTTACCAACGCCGAGGTATCGCGACTAATCGAAGAGGGAGTCATCCACGGCGGTATGCTTCCCAAGGTCCGGTCCGCCCTGGCCGCCGTGGCCGCCGGCGTCAACAGCGTGCACATCATCGACGGCAGGGTTGAACATGCGGTCCTTCTGGAGGTCTTTACCGATAAGGGCGTGGGGACGTTGATTCACAGGAATCCGGCATGAATAAGAGAAACCTATAATGGAAAGGCCCGAAACCGGCCGCCGCCAGCAGATACTCGAAGTGCTGGCCCGGGAACTGGAGACCCATCCCGGCAACCGTATAACCACCGCCGCCCTGGCCAAGGCGGTAGGGGTATCCGAGGCCGCCCTGTACCGCCATTTCGCCAGCAAGGCCAAGATGTTCGAGGCCCTGATCGACTTTGCCGAAGAGTCGGTATTCGGCTTGATCAACCGCATCCTGGAACAGGAAACAAAGGCGGACGTGCGTTGTGACCGCATCGCCCAGCTGCTGCTGGGCTTCGCGGAACGCAATCCCGGCATCACCCGCGTTCTGCTCGGCGACGCCCTGGTGGGCGAGAATGAACGCCTGCGGGTACGTGTGGCCAAGTTCTTCGACCGGGTGGAGACTCAGTTGAAACAACTGCTGCGGGAAGCCAACCTGACCGAGGAGACGCGTGCCGCGGTGAGCATCGACGTGGTGGCGAATCACATCATGGTGCTCATCGAGGGCCGCATGAGCGAATACGTGCGCAGTAACTTCGAAAAGAAACCCACCCGTGACTTTGCCGAAATGTGGAGCGCCCTGCGCGTGGGCCTCTTTAGAGAGTAAGAGGTGGGGTATAAGGAATAAGGAATAAGGAGACGATATACTTTTTCAAACCCTGGGCCCGACTTCAATCCATTCCTTTCAGCTCCTTGAAGCGCGCGATCTTTTTTGAATAATCCTGCTTGGTCTGTTTCATCCGCTCGCGCTTTTGTTCGATGAACTTGTTGTTATTTTTGAGCTGACTCTTAAGCGAGTTGATTTCGTCAAGCAGGGACTTATTCGGCTTCCTGCCGGACTGTTCCACCACTGCTGCCGCCTTGATGCGCTTGCCCAGTTCTTTCTGGACCTTTTCATTGCGCTTCTGGGTTATCTTGATGTTGGATTCCAGGGCGGCCAGCTGTTCGTCGCGCACCATCTTGATGTCATCCACGGTGCTGAAGGTATCCAGCAGGATGCGATCCTGTCTGGCCTTTTCCTTCTCCTTGAGTTCCGCTTCCTTTTTCGCCTTCTTAAGGCGGGCCTCTTCCTCCAGTTCCTTTACGGACTTGGCCCGCGCCTCCTTCTTGATCACCATGCCCTGGTCATTCAGCTCCACGTGGCTCTTCTGGGAATATTCCGGAGGGACGGTCTGGCCGCATTCACGAATGCCGTCCTTGTTGGTCCAGCACTTGATAGTGGTTGCCTGGGAGGCGAGGCTGATGCCCCCCAGCAGTAACGCCGTTATGGAGAGGATTAGAAATGTATGGCTGCGCATTTACCTGGCCCCTACATTTAATTGCCGTGATAACGTCGTTGTCTGGTAATTATTATACTTCGCGCCATCACCGTTAATGTTCACCCCGGCCGCCAGCTGCGCCGTACTTCTCACGGTAGCGCTGTAGCCCGGCCAGGCGTTCGTCATTTCCATCCTGGCTTTCAATGTGTTCTATAAGGTTTTCCAGTGTAACAATACTTACGACCCTTAAACTGTGCTTTTGTTCAACTTCCTGAATGGCCGACAGTTTTCCCTCGCCGCGCTCCTGGCGATCCAGGGCGACGGCCACGCCCGCCGGCTCGGCGCCCGCCGCGCGGATCAGTGCCACTGAGTGGTTGACCGAGGTCCCGGCGGTGATGACGTCATCGACGATGAGGACCCGCCCCGAGAGTGCCGCCCCCAGGGTCCGGCCTCCCTCTCCGTGATCCTTCTCCTCCTTGCGATCGAAACAATAGGGAACGTTCCGCCCGTACTTCAGCCGGCTGGCGATAGCGAAGGCCGCAGCCAGGGGGATGCCCTTGTAGGCCGGACCGAACACCATATCGAACCCCAGTCCCGCCTCCTCCACCGCCAGGGTATAGGCTTCCCCGAGCCGGTACAGGCTGTCGCCGTCGTTGAATAGTCCGCTGTTGAAGAAGTACGGGCTGAGGCGCCCTGATTTCAGGGTGAACTCCCCGAAGCGCAGCACCCCCCGGTCGAGGGCGAACTCAATGAACTGCCGCTGGTAGTCCTGCATGGTGCAAGCCGGGTTTCCAATGATG
>JARRRO010000230.1:0-3456 GCA_037380645.1 Gammaproteobacteria bacterium
GGTCATGTCACGGGAACACAGGGCGACGGCATATCCCTCAGCAGAAAACTTTCTTGCCAGGGACGCCCCGTTGCCGGGTCCCACGCCCAGTATGGCGCAGACCTTCATAAGCGGGACTCAGCCGTTGACAGGCGCGGGCATGTACCGCCTGCGACGAAAGAGGCCGGCGCGATGCCGCGGCGGGCCATGTGTAGTCGCAGGCTGTCTTCCAGTTCACCTCGCGTGGAGCCGGAGAGGCGGACAATGCGATCGCGCCAAACCGGCATCGCCGGGTCGGCGCAACCCGGGGCGAGGAACAGGCAGGCGACGTCGGCGGCGTCCAGGGGGGCGGTCAACAGCGGATAACGGAACACCAGCCCGCCGTCGCCGACACCGAGCACCGCCGCCGCGCCGCCCTCCCGCCGGGCATTGAACAGGGCGGCCGGGACGGCCAGAATGCCGCCCCAACGCGGCGACTCCGGCAACCGGGAGACGGTCACGGCATCGGAGGGATCGCTGGTAAGGAAATATACCCCCATGGCCCGCTCCACCGCGGCCATCTCGTCCTCACCCTGGAAGTGGCCGAAGCGCCCGCGGGCAAGAGCGGTATCCAGGTCAACCTGCATGCCCCGGAATAAATAACCGCCGTCGGCATAACCGCCGGGCAGGAAGGCATAGCCGGCTGCCAGCAGGCGCCGGATGGGACCGGCCCAGCCGAAGGCGGAACCGGCTCGGGGGCCGCCGGGGGCGGGGCGGTAAAGCTGTGTCCCCCGCAGGTAGTCGAGGTCCAGTTGAGCTTCCATAGGCAATAGCCGCAAGCGAGTATGACGGTCAACGGCGCGTTTGATAAAGTAAAGTAAAAACGGATCGTCGGATCGGGTATCCGCTCTCTCCGCCTCTCCCGTAGTACATGTTAGCAGTAAAACCGCCGTCCATGACAAGGCTAGTGAAATCAAGTGGAACGTGAAGCCATGCAGTACGATGTAGTCATCGTCGGCGCCAGTGCGGCCGGGGGGACGGGTCCTGCACACCACCAGCGGGCCGCGTTACGGCAACATGTCACGTACGCCACTTCGAACCATAATCCTTAAACTCCCGCAACCAAACGGAAGAAACGACTTGCACAGGAATACGACGGCCGTCCATTCCAGCCGCACTCTGGTCCCTGTCCTCGGCCTGCTGGCGGCGCTGGGGCCGCTGGCCTTCGACATGTATCTGCCCGCCCTGCCCACGATCCAGGCGGAACTGGCGATAACGGCCGCACAGGCACAACTGACCCTGGGCGCCTTCCTGATCGGCCTGGCGACGGGAACCCTGATCTACGGTCCCCTTTCGGACCGCTACGGGAGGCGGCCGGTTCTGCTGTCGGGTCTGCTGCTGTACGTGATCACCTGTCTGGCCTGTGCGCTGTCGTCCGCGCTGGGAGAATTGATCCTGCTGCGCTTTTTAAACGCCGTGGGCGGCGCCGCCGGCATGGTGCTGGGGCGGGTCATCATCCGGGATTGTTTTCCACCCCGGCACACCGCCAGACTGCTGTCGTTCATGGCCATGATCATGCTGGTGGGGCCGCTGGTTTCTCCCATCATCGGCGGCCAGCTGCTGGTGTTCACGGGCTGGCGCAGCATCTTCGCCCTGTTGACCGGCCTCGGCCTGGTGGGTCTGCTATTGACCGTTTTTATCCTGAATGAGTCCCATCCCCGGGACAGGCGCAACCCGCTCAACATTCGCACCACCGTTAAGGCCTACGCCGCCATCCTCTCCGATCGAGCAGGGCTGGGATATACCCTGTGCGTTGGCATGGCCTCGGGAGTGGTGTTCACCTTCATCACCAGTTCCGCCTTCATTTTCATCGAGATCTACGGGGTGGCGCCGGATCGCTTCGGCTACCTCTACGGGCTCATCGTGGGCGGCCTGGTGGCGGGCAACTACATCAATACCCGGGTGGTGATGCGCGTCAGCGTCCGGCGTCTCATCGGCCTGGCACACGGGCTGCGGCTGCTCACCGTCGGCGCCCTGTTGTGCCTGGTGGCGGCCGGGGAAGGCGGCCCCCTGGCGGCCATGGTGGCGCTGCTGGTCCCCGCCATCGGGGCCTCGGCCCTGATCACCCCCAATATCACGGCAGGCATGCTGCACCGTTTCCCTTCCGTCTCGGGGACGGCCTCGGCGGTCCTGGGCACGGGCAGCTTTGTCACCGGAGCCCTGGCCGGCAGCATCGCGAGCGCGCTGCACGATGGCACCGCGCTGCCCATGGCGGAGACCATGCTGGCCTTTGCCTGTGGCAGCGCCGGAGCGTACTGGTTTATCGCCGCTCCGGCGACAGACAGTGACGCCTTGTCCTGAAGGAGATCGGTGAGAGCGTTGCGATAGCCGGAATGGAATACTGGAAGAATGAAAAAGGAGAGGGGCAGGTTATGCCTGCGTCAAAGTGCCGTGCGGCATTAGAGTTATAGATATCTTCCCGCCTCTGGCGAATGCTCCCCGCCGGAAGGCGGCATAGCTGACACGCCTTAAGGTCCGGCGTACAGTCCGCTGCCGCGACAACCGGCGTAGTATGGCATTCTCAGTTAAGCATGGCCGGGATCTGAACAGGCTCTCCCGAGCCCTCCTGGTCCTGGATCACCAGGGACAGCATGGCGGAGGCCTCGTCCAGGCCGTCCTTGAACAGGTCCGCCATATCCTGGTTCATAACGGGCGACTCCGACAGTTCCAGGTAGTCCGAGATCGAGATCTCCCCGCAGCGGCGCTTGTACATGGCCAGGTACATGGACAGCAGGCGGATGCAGCGGGCCAGCTCCTCCCGATCGCAACCCTGCACCAGGTTGAAAAACAACCGGTGGGAGACTTTCAGGTCTATTCCTTCTTCTTTCTTCATGACAACACCTCATGGGCCTGGGTTACTGCTATAGGAGCAACCCCCGTGCCAACCATATTTTTATGCCAATTCAGACAGTTGGGCTGCAGGCACCCGGTCGCGGCTGGTTGCAGTGTCACCTCCTGGTGACATTTGGGGCAACCGACACCCTCCCTTGTGCTGTGATGGGCTTCTCATCGGCAATCGCTGGCCTTTGTCAAAACGGCGGTAATGGCATAGTTTTTAAGTACTTGAACAGCTTGAACAAACTTGTATTTGAAAATGCCGGAGCAATCACCGGCAACGCCCGCCCTCACGGGAGTCCCGGTCCGAGTCATGGGTACAGCAGAAAGACAAAGACTCCTTAACGGTTGCCGTCAACTGGTGGCCAGTCGCATGCGCGTCTCCATGCAGGAGATGCTGAATGACGCGGAAGAGAGGCTGTTAGACATCGTTCTCCATCAGGAAAGGGTGGGCCGGGCCCCGCGCTATATCGATGCTATCCGGGAGATGCGCCTGAAAAAAGACGAGATCCAGGTCCGCTTCGAAAACCGCTTTGCCGCCCTGTTCGAACAGCAGGCCGCCCACCTGCCGGAAGGCGATCTCTATGCCATCGACTTTTCCGG
>JARRRO010000231.1:0-4202 GCA_037380645.1 Gammaproteobacteria bacterium
CGACGAACAATCCGCCGACCAGCACATGGCCGCTGATATTATGTATCGAGGTTTCGATATAATCGGCCGGCCGGAACAGGTGCTTGTACAGCGTTATCCCCTGCCTTTTCAGTATCGGCTGCATGTCATCGAGCACGCGCTCGACGCTGCGGGACACGGTCAGCGTGTTGGCCCCGTACTGGCCGATGACCATCATCAATACGCCCGGCTTCGTCATGATGGACGCAGCCCCTATGGGCGGCTTTGCACCGTACTTGATCCTGGCGACGTCGCCGAGCGTGACAACGTCGCCGTTGCGACTGCTTACCACCACCGATTTCATCTGCTCCGGGGTATCGGGCTGCCCCCGGGTAACCAGGGTCAGCTTCTGGTTCGCGTTTTCAATGAATCCGCTGCCGATGATGCCCGTCGCCTGCCGGGCGGCGTCCGCCACGTCGCTGACACCCAGCCCGTATTTGCGCAGCTTGTCCGGCAGCAGCTGGATCTGAAGTTGGCGGACGTCGCCGCCGAAGGTATTGATATCGGCGACGCCGGGCACGCTGAGCAGACGCGGTGTCATCGTCCAGTCGACCATATCCCGGAGCTGCATCAGGTTCTTTGTATCGGATGTGACGCCTATGGTCAGGATGGTGGCGGATGAGGATTCCAGCGGTACCGGCGTGGCCGGGCCAACTCCGGCGGGCAGATCCGCGCTTACGCCGGTCAGTCTTTCGCTCAGCAACTGGCGATCCCTGTAGATATTCGTGCCTTCCTTGAAGAAAACATTGACAATGGACAGTCCCTGGATGGACTGGGAACGGATGTATTTAACGGCCGGGTCACCAGCAGCTCCACCTGTTTGGGGGAATAGCCGGGAGCCTCGGTCTGGATTATAACCAGTTTGGGTGAAAACTCCGGGAATATATCCAGGCCGGCGCGGGACAGGCGGTAGACGCCGTACAGCAGAACCAGGCAAGCCATGCTGATGACCACGCCCTTGTAGCGGATGGAAAATCGGACTATGGGAGCCAGCATATGGATTTTTTCTATTGTTTAGAACCTATGTCAAGATTCAGCAAGGTGTTAATTTGTTTTCCCTGACGCTGTCTTGAACGAATGAAGGATCTCGCAGAGACGCCAAGGCGCCAAGGAAAACAATACGAATGCATTTCCTTGCGTCTTTGCGCCTTGGCGAGAACTGATTGTTCATCGATTTTGAGATAGGTTTTATGAATGAATGCGGAGGGATTGACGGAAACCGGTCAGTCGGTATCCCCTTCATCTTCCTCGCTCGGGATCTGGCGCCGGAATTCCTCCGACAGCAGCAACTGGGCGCCCTGGACAACGACTTCCTCCCCGGACAGGTCCGTATTGTTCAGCAACCACCCTTGCGCGACTTCCACGTGATCCCCGGCCGGCTGCTTGACGAAACTGTCAGGAGCCTTTTTCACGTAATACCAGGGACTGCCGTTAAACCAGACCACGGCGCTGCGCGGCAGAACGTAGCCGCTGATCTGCTTTGTCGGCTGGGGAACCCATACATAGAGGTTCATGTCCGAGCGCAGATCCGCCGCCGCCGTCCTGTAATAGAAGGTATCGCCACGCCTGTTTTCACCCGCCCGGGTGGCCGCGGAGACATAATCCGCCTTGCGCGCGCCGCCCCGTTCGTCCTCCCGGTTCACGTATACCGGACCGCCGGTTTCCGGAAAATCACTACCCGCCGGCTGCACCAAAACCAGCACCTGCTTCAGGTCCAGCAGCGCATCGAGCGGGGAATGCCCTTCCCCCAGCGCCCAGCCGGTCAATACCGGTCCCCATTCCTGTATCAGACCGTCCCGGACAGACGCCATTTCGCGTTTCAGTGAAGCCGCCTGTATGGCCGCCTTGTCGCGCTGCAGTTCCGCCTGCTGCAGTTCCCGCGCCGAGATGTTGCTTTCCATGGAATGCAGCTCGTGCAGGCGTTTCACCCTCATCCGGGAATAACCCAGGGCGGCGTCGGCGGATTTTTTCTGCGCCTCAACCTGGAAATAATGCGAACGCTGATCCACCAGCGATTTAATATCGATCACCCGGCCGGTGGCGCGGATCTCGTGCACGACCGTGGTTCGGTGCAGGCGCACCGTTCTGATGCCGGCTCTGGCCTGCATCTGCGGTTCCAGCCTGACGGCGCCCCGGTCATCATGCTGCGCATTGCGTGAAACAGCCCGATTCTGGTTATCCGCCTCGCCCCCGTCATCCGCAAATGCCGCGCGCAGCACGCCCGGACAGGCGGCGAATATCAGCAAGACGGCCGCAACCAGCGCTCTAATATCAGTCGGAGGCCGTATTCTCCACCAGGCCGGGCCCCTGCTTCCACTCGTAGAGATATTCAAGTGGTTTATCAATGTTTGTTTCTCCGGGTAATGGTTTCTGCACGAGTTGCTCCAGTTGTATCACCGTTTTCAGCAGCTGATCCCTGGAAGACAATACGGCAAGTTTGCTGTTGTTGAGTTTAAGTTCCGCATTGACCAGTTCCAGCCTGTCACTGTAGCCGTGCTTGTACTGGTTTCTAATCGCCCTTCCCTGCTTTTCCATCCTGTCCTGGATTTCACGAAAAACTGACAGTTGGGACCGCAGCTTGTCATATCTGTTCAATGCCCCGTGCAGCCTGTTTAATAACTGCGTCTGCAATTTCAGAAAATCGGCCTGCAGGATCTTTCTTTTCGCCAGCGCCTCGGCAATGGGGCCCTGGTTGTGATTGAACAGCGGCAATATCCAGCCGGCGCCCAGTGACCAGATCATGTCGCTCTGATCAAACACCAAACCCGGAGACAGGGTGATGTCGGGGTATTGTTTTTCGATTTCCAGTTTCAGCGCCTGTTCCGCCACGCGGTATTCATACAGCGCCCTGACGACGTCGGCGCGACGCAGCAGCGCCGATTCCTGCAGATCGCCTGCATTGAGCTGTTCCGCGGCGGAGCTGAGATCGAAAGCGGCAAAACTGAAGCTGACATTCGCGAAGGCGGCGGCCGACAGGCCGGTCAGGGCGGTCAATGCATGCCAGGCGTCGCCGACGCCGACCTGGTCTCCGGCCAGGGTGAGCCGCGCCTGCTGCGCCTCCATCTCCGCCCTGTTGACCTCTTCCTTTCCGGTTTGTCCGAATTCGCTGCGCTTTTGCAGCAATGCCTGTTTCTGCCGCAGCAATTTCAGTCTGTCCGCGGCCAGCTCTTCCTTCTGCCGGGCCATGTAGTAATCCAGGTAGGTGCTGTGCAGCCTGCCGCGGATGTCCCAGGCGGTTACCAGCACATGGATCCTGGCGGCTTCAAGCATCGCCCTGGCCCCGGCGATTCTGGCCGCGCGCTTGCCCCGGAGTTCGTAGACAAAATCTATCACCGTGCCCAGGGTCCAGGCGGAGCGATTGCCTGAGGTGTCACTGTGGTGTTCAAAAGGGACGTTTATCCTGGGATTGATATAGCTGGAGGCGGTTTCCAGTTCACCCCGGCTGAGGCTGACCTGGTCATGGGCGACCTGCATGGCGGGGTTGAAATACAGGGCCGTCAGGGTCAGCATGTTAAGATCCCACTCGCCGCCGCCGCCCGGTTTTCTGTCCGGGACCATGGCATGGACATATTTCAGGAAATCGGGATCATCAAGGCTCCTGTTGCGGACTGAGGCCTGCACAGCGGCCGCATCCAGGGGTTCGGGTTTGTACTTTACCAGTCCGCAGCCGGCGAGGGACAGCAGACAGACCAGGATCAGAACAGGCCCCGGACATATCCCTGCCTTTACCGCGCGCAGAGCTTTGCGATAATGCCGTTGAAGTATGCCCGGTATCGTTTTCACTTGTAATTTAAGGCCCGATATCTTATTTTTTTCCGGCCCGCAATGCCGCGCGGGTCGCATATCCGGGCAGCGCCGGGATAACCGCCACGAACGTTGACGAATGCCGGAATAGCTCAGTTGGTAGAGCAACCGCCTTGTAAGCGGTAGGTCGCGAGTTCGAGTCCCGCTTCCGGCACCAAACTCTCCCTTGTCGTCTGACCCTGGTAAGCCTGGAGATATCCATGGCGAACTCGCGGGATTTATCAGGTCGCGAGCTGTTCGCCGCCTTCCCTGGCGGCGACCCTGCGGGTAACGCCCACAACGCGTTGACCCATTTTGTTCCCGACAAAATGGTCGAGTCCCGCTTCCGGCACCAAACTTGTAGCTACTGGCCACCAGCCACCAGCTGCAAGTCAGGAGAA
>JARRRO010000232.1:0-4981 GCA_037380645.1 Gammaproteobacteria bacterium
GTAACGGGCGTAACCCGGGAACGGGCGGTTGAACAGGAGTTGATCCAGCGTCAGTTCACCCTGGAATATGTTGCCTTCCGTCAGGCCGACTTCTGCTTCCAGTTCGCGCGGCGTGCGCACTTCCGCGTGGACAATCAAATCCCTGAAGCCCGGGCTGTATTCGGCGATCTGATTGATGACGGTGTCACCGAAGGCCCGTTTCTTTTCTTCGGTCCACCCGCCTTCGACGTGGTAGGGACAATACTGCACGAACACGGACATCATGTGCTTGCCCGGCGGCGCCACCGTGGGATCGAACTGGGACGGGATCATCATGTCCACGTAGGGATCACTGGACCAGCGGTCGTCTTTCCAGTCGTCGTAGGCGCGTTCCAGGCGCTCCAGACTGTCGGTGAAATGGATGTGGCCGAGGGTAAAGTTTGATCCTTCGGGCAGGGCCGGGAACCGCGGGAACCCGTCCAGGGCGATATTGAGCTTGCCGGAGGATCCGCGGATCTTGAAATTCCTGGCCCGGGTCAGCACGTCCTCAGACAGGTCCCCGCTGTCGATGATGTCCAGGAAGGTACGCCTGGGATCGAGATTGGAGACCACGACGCGGGCGCTGATTTCTTCTCCCGAGGCCAGCGCGACGCCGGCGGTTTTTCCGTTCTTGACCAGTATCTGCCTGACCTCGGCGCCCGTCCGGATCTCGCCGCCCGCCGCCTGCAAGGACGTGGCGATGGCCCCGGATACGGCACCCATGCCGCCGCGGGCGAAACCCCAGGAACCGATGTTGCCGTCGACATCCCCCATGGCATGGTGCAACAGCACGTAGGCGGTGCCGGGGGAATACACTCCCAGGCCGGTGCCGATGATGCTGCCGCCGGAATTGTGGGCCAGCATCACCTCGCTTTCGAAATACTCCTGCAGGTATTCCGCAATCGGCATGGTGAAGAAGCGGATGAATTCATAGATCTGGCTTTCGGAAAGATCGTGAAAGCGTTTCAGAAAATTGCCGAGTTCCATGATGTCGCGGGGTTTCAGGGAAACCGGATCCGGGGGGGTATGCAGTAACATACTCCGGATCAGCCGGCACCATTTCATCAAATCGGCATCGAAGCGGACGGCGGCGTCCGCGTCGCGCCGGGAGTGACGGGCAATCTCGCGCCTTTGCACCGCCGGCTGGTGATGGCTGGCGAAATAATCGCCGTTCTGCATGAAGGTAACGCTGCCCTGTAGCGGGATTACTTCCAGGCCGTGCCTGCCCAGATCCAGCGCCTGGTAGATTTCAGGTCTGAACAGGCTGCAGACGTAGGAACAGTTACTGTATTTCCAGCCTTCCTGCAATTCACGGCTGACGGTGGCCCCGCCAATGAAGTCGTTTTTCTCCAATACCAGCACGCGTAGACCGGCCTTCGCCAGGAAAGCGGCATTGGTCAGTCCGTTATGGCCGGCACCAATGATCAGTGCATCGTAGTTATTCATGTATCAATGTTCCGGTGTCGGCGACAGCTTCTGGTTATGTGCGGGTGGGTCGCGGCCAGCGTCTCATTCCCGTCCGGCCGGGTACTTATAGTTGTGCTGTCATCCGGTACGGGAAGTAGAAATTAGAAACGGATACGAGTCTTCCGCGCGGGTCCGTTTCTAATTTCTACTTCCCGTACCGGATGACAGCACAACTATAAGTACCCGGCCGGACGGGATTGAGACGCTGGCCGCGACCCACCCGCACATAACCAGAAGCTGTCGCCGACACCGGAACAACGTCGACGGGCGTGGAGCCGCGGGTACCGTCCAGCAGCCCGCGCAGGGACAGCCGGTCCAGGAGCCGTCGGGCGGTGGCGGCGTCGAACGGCGGCACGGCGGTGACCACGTCTTCGAGGAGTTCAGCATGAATACCGCCGATGCCCATGACGACCACCGGGCCGAACTGGGGATCGACGTTCATGCCCAGGATCATTTCAACCCCGGTATCGACGATCATCGGCGCCACGGTTACCCGGGGTCCCAGTCGCTCGGACAATTCGCGATAGCATTCCAGCAGCGCCGCCGGATTATGGATATTCAGGTGTACGCCGCCGGCATCCGACTTGTGCGCAATGCCCGGCGCGGCCGTCTTCAATACCAGCGGGAACTCCAGTTGCGGCAGCAGATCGGCCAGCGCCTCTTTACTGTCCGCCTGGTGCGCCGCGACGACCGGGATCCCGCAGTCTCCGAGAAATTCCAGCGCCTGGGTCTCGGCCAGGGGTGCAGCGGCAGCAAGGCGGGCACGCCAGCGTTCCCGCACGTCCTGGCGCAGTTCCGGCGGCGCCGCTGGTTGCTGCTGCAGGAAATCGCGGTAGTCCAGCAGGCAACGCACGCCTTCCAGGAACGCCGGCACGCCGTCCAGTACCGGAAACCCGGTGCGGGTGGTTTCCATGACCCGGGGATCGGCGCCGGTGCCCTGGCGTGCCGCCACCAGGCAGGCCGGCTTGCCGGAGGCATTGTGGCCCTTGTGCAGATAATCGATATAGTCGGGTTCTATACGTCCCTCCGGCCCGCGATCGTGGATCACCGCGCCCACTGCCGCGTCGGGATCACTCATGAGCGCGGCGAAACAGTCTTCCATGTTCTGTTTGGAGTCCGGCCCTCCCGCGCTCCAGGCGTCCAGGGGATTGACGGCGGCGAGGCCGGGATCCAGCAGGTCCTCCAACCGGCGCCGGGTATCCTCGCCGATGCGGGCGAGCCTGACACCGTGGCGGTCGGCCAGATCGATGAGCAGTTGCCGTTCACCGCCGGAGTCGTGCAGGGTAACCAGCCCGCCCGCGCCGACCGGGTGTGGCTGGGCGAACAGGAGCAGGGCGTTGCACAGCGCGTCCATGTCGGCGACTCGCTGCACGCCGTAGCGATCAAACACGGCGTCATAGACGGAGTCCGTGCCCGCCAGCGCCCCGCAGTGGGAAACGGCCAGGTGCGCGGCGAGATCCGTCCGCCCGACCTTGATGGCCACCACGGGGATGCGCCGGGCGTTGGCCTTTTCCAGCGCGGCGATGAAGTGCGCCGGATGGCGCGCGGCTTCCACGAATAGTCCCACCACCCGGGTTTCCGGCTGATCCAGCGCCCAGTCCAGATAATCCTCCAGTGACACCGCCAGTTCCTGGCCGGTGGAGACGGCAAAGTTGAAATCCAGGCGCTGGTCAACGTCCAGGATCCCGGACATGCCGGCCCCGGACTGGCTGATCAGGGTGATGTGGCCGTCCTGCCGGTGGGAACGGGTTTCGAACCCGCAGGCCCAGATGCGGTCGCGGAAGTTGTAATAGCCCATGCTGTTGGCGCCGCAGACGGGAATACCGGCCTGGTCGATGAGCGCGGCGATCCGCTCCCGCAGCGGCGGCGTGGAATCCTCTTCCAGCACCAGGGAGGAATAGATCACGCAGCTTTTGATACCGGTCTGCAGCGCGGCCTCCAGGGTCGACTCGATCTGTTCATCGTTGATCGCGAAGATCATCTGGTCGACTGCCTCCGGCAGTGCGCCCGGGGCCGGATAACAGGGCACGCCTTCCACGTCCGTATAGCGGGGATTCACGGCATAGAGCGGACCGGGGAAGCCGCTGTGGAGCAGGTTGCGCACTATGTCATTGCCCACCTTGCCCGGCTGGCGGGTGGCGCCGACCACGGCGATGGATCGCGGACACAGCAGCGGATCGAGACGGTGGCCCATGAGCCCGCCCTTGATCAGTAATCCGGGGCCGGCGTCTGGCGGCGCCGCGGCGGATCGAAAAACGGTCCGTCCACGAGGGTGCAGCGTGCCATCAACCGGTTCCAGCGAAGTTCCCGGTTGTAATAGACTTCCGCGAAGAGGGTGTCAGCAGGCCTGCCCCAGGGCATGTCCAGGGATGCGATGGCGATATTGGTCTTGGCACTGGGCGACCATACGGCCGAGGTAACGTGGCCGACGACCTTGCGCCGGCCGGCGTAGATAAAGGAGTCGGTGGCGGGCTTGTTGCCTTCCACGTCCAGCTTGACCAGCCGGTAGCGCGCGCCGCGCGCCTGTTCCTCGAGTAGTGCCCTGCGGCCGTTGAACACCGGTTTGTCCAGGTGCACCAGCCAGCCCAGCCCCAGTTCGAACGGCGAGCGGGCGCTGTCCGGCCGCACCGTCTCGCCCGCGGGGACGAAATCCGTGCCGGTCTGGATGAACCCGGCTTCGATGCGCGTGATGTCCAGGGCGTGCGCGCCGATGGGACGGATGCCGCAGTCACGTCCCGCTTCCATCAGCCGATCCCATACGTCCAGGGCGCGGTTCGGGTCGAACCACAGTTCATAACCCAGATCGCCGGTGAAGCCGGTGCGGGAGACCATCAGGTCCATACCGTCCAGGGTGAACTGCCGGAGATGGAAGGGTTTCATATCCTCGATGTCCGCGAGCCCCAGGTTTTTCAAGACCCGGCAGGAAGTGGGCCCCTGCAGCGCCAGCGCCGCGATGTCGTCGGTCTCTTCCGCTATCTTCACGTCGAAACCCACAGCCGACCACAGCAGCCAGTCCAGGTGGCGTTCCTGGGAACACAGGCGCCATTGATTGTCTCCCAGGCAGAACACCGTGCCGTCGTCGAGCACGTGCCCCGCATCATCGCACCATACGCAATAGCTCACCCGTCCGGGCTTCAGCTTGTCCAGCTTGCGGGTAACCAGCCTGTCCAGATAGGCGAGACCGTCGGGTCCGGAGATGCGGTACTTGGTCATGGGCGTGAGATCGAACAGGCCCGCCGCATTGCGCAGGGTGAAATACTCCTGTTCCACGGAGGTGTACACTTCCACGCTGGTGTAGTTCTTCCAGGCAGACCACTGGTTGGCCTCGCAGGCGGCGGCCACGCGCGGGTGAAACGGTGTCTGCCACAGTCGCTTGACCGCTTTCTGTCCGGTCATGTCAGCACTCCCCGGCGGATGATCTCCATGGCCGCGTTGCGCCCGGCCAGTCCCATGATGCCGCCGCCGGGATGGCAGCCGGCGCCGCACAGGTACAGGC
>JARRRO010000233.1:0-3424 GCA_037380645.1 Gammaproteobacteria bacterium
AGCTTCAGCTCCTCTGCCAGGGCCTGAATATGGCGCTTGGATACGTGTTTATAATGATCCTGGATAAGATGCAGGTATTCGATCAGGAGATCCCGCCGTCGCGGCATCCCTCCCAACAGATTGCGGATCTCGGATAACGCCTCGACGTCGATCACATTGCCGCGCCGGCGTGAGTTCTTGCCGCGTTTTCGTTTCATAAGCCTCGTTACATGCGTGCATTTTGCAGTTCAAAGATTTCTCCTTTACCGTCGCAGGAAAGATCACCGGCGTAGCGGTGTACCTCCGGACCGAATTCCCGGAAAAATGCAAAGCGGCGCCCCATCTTTGCGCTCTGGCGGAACAGGAGTCGAAGAAACTCCATTTTCAGGATCCCACAGCTTCTGAATCCTGGGGGTATATGCAGAAGACTGCTTCTAAGTATAATTGTTCCTCGTTTCATGCGGTAGCCGGTATAACGACCACTCCTTCCCAAAACGAGGATAGTGCCGGCGATCATCCTGCTGCCGGTGTAATCGCCGGTATCGTTACGGATCAGGATCTGGCCGCGGCGCATGCGGTCGCCAATCCGGTCACCCGCACTACCCCATATTGTAACGAGTCCGTCGGCCATACCAAAGCGTTCATCGGGGGCGGCCGCGCCCACGTAATCGCCTGCGTCGCCGCTGATGTCGATGCGGCCGGCGATCATGCCGCTGGCCACCCAGTCGCCGGCGTCGCCAGTGACGGTGATCCTGCCGCCGCGCATGTGCCGGCCGAGATAATCGCCGGCGTGGCCGTGGACCTCGATGCTGCCCTGCAGCATTCCCCGGCCGATGTGCTTCACCCGGCTGGAACAGCGCCGGATCTGGATGTATTGTCTATCGCCGCCGGTTACCTCGAACAGGTCGCCGACGCACAGGGACTGCCCGGGGGCGGCCAGGGGCAGTCGGCGGATCTCCGCCAGGGTCCTGCCGGCCATGGCGTCGGGTGTGAGGGGGGACAGGTCCACCTCGATCTCCGGCTGCCGGATCAGCTTGAAGATAAGCGGCTTCACCGCATGATCTCCCGCAGATGGAAATGGTAGGGGCCCAGCTTGCCGCCGTAGTTGCCGGCGCTGATGCGATAGATGCCCTTGGCGGGGCCGAAGCGGCAGATGGCGCTGATCCCCGCATGCATGGCCTCCTTGATGGCCCCCTCGGTGAGGCCGTCGATGACGATCTCCAGCACGGAACCGACCTCGTCCGTGAGCTGGGTGTCCCGGAACTGTCCCTTGAGGGTGGGGCAGAAGGCCTCGTTGGTGGAGGCCATCATGAAGGAATACTTGGACCCCACCTTGGAACCGGAGCCCACCACCCCGCCGGGGAAGGTAGTCGCCGCGCCGTGGACGTGGTCTATGGCGCTGACGGCCTTCTCACAGGCGGCCAGGCCGTGCCTCGCGGTCTTGGCCAGTACGATGAAGTTGCCGCCACCGATGGCAGGGACCACGCCGGTGGTCTCCTCGCACACGAATTCCCCGTGCATGACCGGGACGCGCCAGTAGCGAACGCCGTCGAATACCTTGGAGATCTGGTTGCCGTCGCCGAAATAGCGCAGTCCCTTGCCCAGGGAGATCATTTTGTCGCTGTAGGTCCCGGCGAAACAGGCGCTGGTGGCCGTGGTCATGACCGACTGGCCGACCCGTTTGGTAACCTGGTCCTGCAGTTGCGAGGTGGACATGGCGAAGATGATGACGGCGATGCCGGGCCGTCCGTCCGGGGTCTCTTCCGGGGTGAGGTCGCGCTCTATGGCGGCCTCGCAGCCGCAGGCAATGACGGAGGAGGCGAAGCCGGTCAGCGAGTTGGCGGCGGTATAGGCCCATTTCATGGTCATGGCCGTGATGATGATGCGCGTCGCCTTCATGGGGAAGGCCTCGGCAAAGGTATCATCGATGAAAACACCGTTGATCTTCATATCAGCCCTTGCGCAACGGGTGGATTTCCATGGCGGTGCGGCCGTAGCCGAGGAGCTCGTCGTCCGAGATGGGGAAATTGGACAACTTCACGGTATGGTAGCGATCGAACCAGGTTTTCAGGCGCTGCTCGATGCGGTTGTCGTAGTCCGGCCTCACGGTATGGGTGCAGCCGCTGCGGATGGCGGTAACGCGTCCGTTGCGGACCACCATCTCGCCGTCCTTGAATACGTATTCCGGCTGCTCGAACATGCGCTGCCGGTTTTTCCTGTCCTTGTAGACGGTGATGTCGGCGGCGGCGCCGGCTCCCAGGTGTCCACGGTCCCTGAGCCCCAGGCTCCGGGCCGGGCCAGCCCTGGTGATGACGGCGATCTCGTACAGGGAATATTCGCGGTCTATGGCCGGTAGGCGACTGGCGTCCCTGGCGTGCTTGTTGACGGTCTGCAGCATGTCGTCGCGGAAGGACCTGTCCATGAGCAGGCGGATCAGGTGGGGATAGGAGGTGAAGGGCGCCCCGTTGGGGTGGTCCGTGGTCAGGAAGATGCGCCAGGGATCGTCCACCATGAGGAACAGCTCCAGGCCGATGCACCACTGCAGGGCGTTGACGAAGCTGCTGTCCCGGTAGCGGAATGGCACGACGCCGCAGCCGGCGTCGCATTCGATGTCCATGCACACCCACTTGTCGGGGTGGGCGTGGCCGCGGCTGCGGTATTGCATCATGGTGTCGCCGGAGGCCGTGACCGTCTGGCCGAACATGATCTGGCCCACGTCGATGCTGATGTTGTCAAGACGGTTGACCCGCTCGGCGATCTCCGCCGCCCCCGAGGAGAATTTCCGGTCTCCCTCCGCGCCATAGCTGTGGAACTGGATGTGGGTCAGGTGCAGGGGCCGCCCCTCCACCGCATCCATGGTCCTGAGGGTGGTGTTCAGGTTGCCCGGGACGCCCAGGTTGCAGCCGTGTACGTGCAGCGGGTGGGGTACACCCAGTTCGGACAGGGCCGTGGTCAGCGACTTGAGGATGGCGCGCGGCGTGACGCCGTAGTGTTTATTCCTGTCATCCAGGTCCAGTTCCCGCTGGTTGAACTTGAAGGCGTTGATGCCGCCCGGATTGACCACTTTGACGGCGATGGCCTGGGTGGCCTTTAAGGTCCAGGCGACATAATCGTTGATCAATGACTGCGGTGCGCGCCGGGCGAGCAGGCGCAGGAAGAAGTCATCGTTGCCCAGCATGGCGTAGGCACCGGTGTCGATCATGGGCGTGTCGGCCATCTCCATGTGCGCCTGGCGGGCGTTGGCCGGCAGCATGGCGGGTTCGAAACAGGCGGTATACCCCATGGCCGCGTAGCGGTAGCCCGTGGTCAGGGTGGAGGGGGCGGCATGGCCACAGCCGGCCCGGGTCAGTCTGGTGGCTGCCACCAGGTCCTGCTTGTGATCCTCCGGGAGCATCATGCGGGCGATATTCAGCTTGCCGCCGCCGATATGGCTGTGGATGTCGAT
>JARRRO010000234.1:0-3951 GCA_037380645.1 Gammaproteobacteria bacterium
CGCGACAGATCATCGAGGAAAGCCTCGTCGAACTCCGGGTTGCGGAGGCCCGCGCGCGGCCCCTGTAACGGGTGCGACATGCCGCCGGTGCCGAAGACCACCACATTCAGGTCCTCGTCCCAGCTCTGCACAGCCTTACGGATCGCCTTGCCCAGCTCAAAGCAGCGGTGGCCGGTGGGCGGCGGATACTGGACCACGTTAACCGACAACGGAATGACGCGCACGGGCCAGGCTTCGGGCTGACCCCACAGCAGGGTCATGGGCACCGTGAGACCGTGGTCCACCTGCATCTCATTGACTATGGTGAGATCGAATTCATCCAGGATCACCGACTGGGCGATATGGGAGGCCAGCTCAGGGTAACCCTTGACGATGGGCACTGGCCGCGGCCCCCAGCCTTCGTCGGCGATGGGGAATTCGTCCGCGCAGCCCAGGCCGAAGGTGGGGATGATGCTGAAATCGAAGGCGTTGGCATGGTCATTGTAGACAATGACGGCCACGTCCGGCGCGGTCTCCGCCATCCACTTCTTGGCCGGCTCGTAGCCCTCAAACAGTGGCTTCCAGTAGTCCGTCCCCGTCTTGCCGTTGTCCACGGCGGCGCCAATGGCGGGTGTGTGCGAGGTCCCAACCCCTGCGACGATTCGCGCCATTACTCCGCCCTCTCCGACTTAGACCGCCAGCCGTCGGGGGAACGACCGCCCCCCAGCATCATGTCTACGTATTCCTGCTCGGTCATGCCCGTCATCTCGGAGGCCATGAACTGATAGGAGTGCTGGTCCGTGAAGGCCAGCTTGGCCAGGCAATAGACCACGCCGCCCAGCTCCAGCATCTTGTTCCAGTCCCGCTTCATCACGGCCTCGGCCTGCTCGTCGGTCATTTTGAACTGCTTCAGGTACGTGGCCTCGTCCGCCAGAAACGCCTTGCGGTTGTCCGCCGACATGAGCGACATGAAGAACTTGTTCAGCCTGTAACCCTTGCGGGCCCGCTGGGCATCAAACACCCAGGTCCCGGGGAGATCCTCGTATTCCTCGACTTTCTTGGTCTTTGCCATGCTCTGAAATCCTCATAAATCCAGCCATTTCATTGTTATAAGATATTTATCAACAGCTTACAGTTTAACTGACGACGCGGCAGCAGACCAGCTTGCGCGGCCCGCCATAAATACTCATAACTTATTGATTAAATTATATAATTATTCACTATCATTGGCAAACGCGCAGGTCATCGCGGCTTTCCCGACGTGCGGGTAAGATCATATACAGCAACACGGGACCTGACCCGCTTCCCTCTTATAAATCAATCGACACTGACCCCATTGATTCAGTTGTCATCGACCTTATTTCATTTGTGAGGGCAAGGATTAAAACATGGGTCTTAATGTAAATTGGGCACTGGAGCCGTTATTTGATCTGGCTGACGTAATACGTCAGGCACAGGCAGAAGGCCTCCGCTTGCTTGGATACGGACCTGCCCAATGCAAATACCAGGTTATCGCATCAGGCCCGCTTTGGAGCCTCCGGCAATATTCTGCCCCGGGGAGTGGCCCAAGCGTTCTCATTGTCGCAGCGCCCATCAAACGACCTTACATCTGGGATCTGTCTCCTTCGGTAAGTGCTATACGGTACTGTTTGCGTCACGGACTACGCATTTACCTTCTCGAATGGACACCGGCCACCAGACCACATGTTGGCTGCGGGCTGACCGAATTTGCAGATGATGCGATTTCAGAGGCAATTGCCGCTGCCTCGATGGAGGACCCCGCTTCAAAGCCGTTTCTCATGGGCCATTCTCTTGGCGGTACTTTGGCGGCTATATTTACTGCTTTGCATCCGGAACAACTCAAGGGCTTGGTATTGCTCAGCTCCCCGCTTTGTTTCGCGCCCGGCATTAGCTCATTTCGTGATGCTCTCGATGGACTGGCCCCTTTCTGGTTGCCGGATATGGATATCATTCCGGGATCGGCACTGTCTCAACTATGCACAACAGCGTCGCCCGACACCTTTATCTGGTCCAGACTTCTCGACGCAACGGTGACCGCCACGGACTCAAGGGCATCGGACATCCGTCCACGTATCGAGCGTTGGGCTTTGGATGAGGCGCCGCTGTCAGGAAAGCTGATTCACGACATCTTTTTTTGGCTTTTTCGGGAGAACCGGCTATGCAATGGCACACTGGCACTCCGAGGACAAAGCGTACTACCCTCCCGTATCAGAAGCCCGACCCTGGCCGTTGCCAACGTAAAGGATGAGATTGCACCACCCGCCTCCGTCCGCCCTTTCCTGGAATTAATGTCTGATGCGGACACCCATTTGATTGAATACCCCGGTGAGACCGGTGTTGTTCTGCAGCACCTTGGTCTGCTTGTGGGTCAAGATGCCTTTGCGCAAATCTGGCCCGATATTGTTTCCTGGGTTAAGGATCATGATCGAGCGACCACAAACATCGGGACGGATTAATCTCAGTTCTCTCACGGGACAGGCTTGTTCCCCCGGTTAGAAAGATTCCTACTCCAGCCCCTTTTCAATGAAAAATCAGGATTGCGTCGAATTTCTGCAATGGGCACTGCCGAGGCTGCACATGCGCTGGCCGGGGTTCCGCCGGGTCCGCAACCAGGTGTGCAAACGCATCGGCCGGCGCATGGGGCAGCTGGACCTCGTCGGGATCGATGCGTACCGGGCCTACCTGGACACCCACCCGGAGGAATGGACTGTACTGGACGGCCTGACCTGCATCACGATTTCCAGGTTCTATCGGGACAGGCAGGTCTTCCAGCAACTCGAGCGATTGATACTGCCGGCATTCGCGGAGTCAGCCGTTCGACGGGGTGGGCAGATTATCGACATCTGCAGCCTCGGCTGCAGCTCGGGGGAGGAGCCGTATTCCTTATCGCTGCTTTGGCACCTCAGGCTGCAAGCCCGGTTCCCGTCTGTGCGCCTGCACATCGTCGCCGTGGACGCTGATCCTCAAGTCCTGGCGCGGGCCCGCAAAGCCTGCTATCAGCCCGGCAGCATGAAGGAACTGCCGGATGACCTGCGCGAATCCGGATTCAGAGTGACCGACCAGGGACTGTGCCTGCGCCCGGAGTACATGCAACCCGTGGAACTTCTGGAGCACGATATCCGCGACGGCGTCCCGGACGGGCCGTACGATATCGTCTTTTGCCGCAACCTGGCCTTCACCTATTTCGACGAATCGCTGCAGGCCGCCGTCGCCCGGGCCATTTACGATGCGCTGCGGCCGGGTGGACTGCTCCTGACGGGCGGCCATGAACACCTGCCTGACGGGCATCCGTTCGAGGGTCGCCCTGCCCTGGTTCGTTCTACAAGTCACAGGGTCCGGTACAGCGACAGCCGGCATTCTGCTCACCCTGCAACTGCCCGCAATCGCCACCAGCATTTTCATTGGCTCTTTGATTTATCTGTACGAGGTCGAGCCCGGAGACAACGGCGCCTGGACGATCATCCTGGAATGCGCCACGGACGAAGGCTGGCAGCGGGCAAGCTGGTCCGTCGACAAGCGCGAGCTCCTGCGCAGCACCGAGGATGAGACGCTGCGGGAACGACTCGCGGCAGAGCTTCTCCGGCACGTCACTGTATAACGGATCGGCGAGTCAGTGCGGGGATGGAGAAGGGACCTGCGCATCTCCATTGGCCCTGCGCAATATAAACACGAACGGCGCGAGGATGATCATGCTCCAGGTAATAATCCAAAAGCAGTCGATAAAGGCGACCATCATGGCCTGGCGTGACAGTTCGCCGGCCAGCAGGCGAGGAGTAAGCGGATCGTTGAGCGACAGGCCGTTGGCATGCAGCCAGTGGCCAAGGGCAGGATTATAGGTGTTGATATGCCCGCCGAGGCGATTCCAGTTGGCCTGTGTCTCGCGGCTCAGCAGTGTCCCCACCACTGAAATGCCGATGGAGCTGCCGATGGTCCTGGACAGGTTGATCAGTC
>JARRRO010000235.1:0-3398 GCA_037380645.1 Gammaproteobacteria bacterium
AGCTTGCTGACCCGCCTGGGATACCTGCTTCTGGTCCTGCTGGCCATGCCGCCGGCCGTCCATGCCCAGATTCAGGCCCAGGACCAGCAGTCAAGACCATTGGAGGAAGTCGTCGTCACCGCTACCCCGATGCAGAGCTCAGCAGGCCTGGATAAGAACAAGATCCCCTATAACATCCGCTCGGCCAGCGGCGAGGACATCCGCAAGGGACAGAGCTTCAGCATCGCCGATTTCATGAACCACAACATGAGCAGCATCTCGCTGAACGAGACACAGGAAAATCCACTGCAGCCGGATCTCCAGTTCCGCGGCTACACGGCATCGCCGCTACTGGGTATACCGCAGGGTATGGCCGTCTACCAGAACGGCGTCCGCATCAACGAGGTCCTGGGTGACACCGTCAACTGGGACCTGATCCCGCAGGCGTCCATCGCCGCCATGAACCTGATCGGGGGGGCGAATCCCCTGTACGGCCTCAACACTCTGGGCGGAGCCCTTACCATCACCACCAAGAACGGCTTCACTTACCCCGGAAACAGCCTGACGGCCTACGGCGGATCGTTCGGGCGGGTCGTGGCGACGGCGGAAAGCGGCGCGAACAACGGCACCCTGGGCTATTACGGCACCGTCAACTACTTCAAAGAAAATGGCTGGCGGGACGCCTCAAATTCCAACGCCGTGACGTTGTTTACCTCGTTCAGCTACCGCAGCGCTTCCAATACCAGCCTCGACCTGACTTTCAACTACGCCAGCACGGACCTTACCGGCAATGGACCGCTGCCGGTGGACCTGTTGAAGCGGGACCGCTCGGCCATTTTTACTTTTCCGGACAATACCAAAAATACCCTCATGTTCACGGAACTCGAGGGTAAACACTGGCTGGGCAACAACCTGGAGCTGTCCGGGAATATCTTCTACCGTGACAGCGACTCGGATTACTTTAACGGCAATGACTCAGGATACCAGGACTGTATCGATTCCGGCGGCCCGGCGGGTTTCCTTTGCAATGAAGGGGTGGCCACACCGATAACCGACCAGTTCGGCAACCCCATTGCCAGCACCAATCCCGGCGGGTCGCCGCGCGACGCCGTCAACAATATCGACAGGCGCAGGCAACGCAGTTACGGCGGCAGCGCCCAGGCCACCTTCCTGCAGGATGTCTTCGCTCGCGATAACCAATTCATTTTGGGCAGTTCCTATACCCAGGGACTCGCAGAATTCTTCTCCAAAGCCGAAATCGGCAGCCTCAACCCGGATCGCAGCACCAGCGGCATCGGCCTGTTCGTCCCCGCCGGCGGGACGTTCATCGATACCCGTACCCGGACCTGGTCGGCCTACCTCACCGATACACTGTCGGTAACCGACAAGCTGAACCTCACCGCCTCGGCCCGTTATAACGATACGGTCGTCACCATCAGCGACCACGGCGGTGACAGTATTTATACCGCCCCTGCCCCGGCGCTGAACGGTAGGCATACTTACGCGCGCATCAACCCGGCCTTCGGGCTGACCTATAACTTCAATACCGCACTCACCGTCTATGCCAACTACAGTGAATCCTCACGCGCGCCAACGCCCATCGAACTAGCCTGCGCCGACCCCGGCGCCCCCTGCACGCTCCCCAACGCCTTCCTTGCCGATCCGCCGCTCAAGCAGGTGGTGACGGACAGCGTCGAGGTGGGGACGCGGGGCAAGATCGACGGCATGGACTATCACGCCGGCTTTTTCCGGTCGGTCAATACGGACGACATTATTTTCGTCAGCACCGGCGGCGCCACCGCCACGGTGGGCTATTTCAGCAACGTCGGTACAACCCTGCGCATGGGCGCGGAGTTCGACTTGAACGGCACCTGGCGGCGGCTGAACTGGTTTATGAATTACACCTACCTCAGGGCCAGTTACGAGACCGCCTTCGCCGCGCCCAGCCCCAACCATCCCCTGGCCAACGGCAACGGTGAGATCCCGGTCAGACCCGGCGATCGCATCCCGGGGATCCCGGCGCACACATTCAAGCTCGGCGCGGCCTACAAGTTCACCGACCACCTGACGATCGGCGGAAATCTTGTATATAATTCAGGTGTTTACCTGCGCGGTGACGAGGCCAACCTGCTGCCGACGACGAATGGCTACGCCGTGGTCAACCTGCACGGCACCTACCGCATCAACGAGCACTTCAGCGTCTTCGCCCGCATCGAAAACCTCCTCGACACCAACTATGTAACCTTCGGCATCCTCGGTGATACCTCCGGCGTCACCTTCAAGCCGCCGCTGAGCAACGACCCGCGCTTCCTGTCCCCCGGCGCCCCCCGGGCCGGTTTCGTCGGCGTCCGCATGCAGCTCTGAATAGACTCCACTGGGGGATCTGTCCGGATCCCGGTGCACGGACCGGCGCCAGCACCTATGCTTTAGGGACCATGTAGAAAAAGGTAACAGGATATGACGGTTGACAGGTACCTCCCGCCATCATTCTTCCGCGCCGGGCTGTCCCTGATTGCCGCCGCCGCGCTGGCGGCATTCCCGGTCAGCGCCTGGCCCCGGACCGGAACCGAAGGAGATATGGCCATGGCATTCAAGCTGACATCCAGTGCGTTCACCCACCAGGACGAAATCCCCTCGCGCTATACCTGCGACGGCCAGGACATCTCTCCCCCCCTGGCCTGGTCCGGCGTCCCCTCCGGCGCCAGGAGCCTGGTCCTGATCATGGACGATCCGGACGCCCCGGACCCGGCCGCCCCGAAAATGACCTGGGTGCACTGGCTGGTTTACAACATTCCCCCCGACAGCTCCGGCCTGCCCGAGGGCGCCGACAAGGCCGGCCTGCCGCAGCCCGCGCGGGAGGGAACCAACAATTTCAGGCGCAAGCGCTACGGCGGCCCCTGTCCGCCCATCGGCCGGCACCGCTATTTCCTGAAGCTCTACGCCCTGGATACGGTGCTGCCCGATCTGGACGCGCCGGACAAGGACGAACTGCTGGATGCCATGCAGGGGCACGTACTGGAAGAAACCCAACTCATGGGGACCTATCAGCACTGAACAGGGGGGTATGACCGTCAGGCGGAAGCGGCCTCGCGGGCATAGGCGTATTCGTTCACCGGCCGGCCATCTATCACCGTGGGAACGGTGCCCTTCACCGTGGTGCGACGGACGTCGCGCACGTATTTGCGTTCATCCCAGGGCCGGCCCCGGCTGTTGACCCGCCGGTTGTCCCACATGACCAGATCACCCACCTGCCAGCGGTGGGTATGCACGAAGCAATCCCGGGTCGCGAAATCCAGCAGGTCCGTGAACAGGGCCTCACTGTCCTCCAGCGACCAGCGCTTCCCCTGACTGTCGCTGCATATGATATCCGAACTTAATCTATCTCAGAGGCGCCACACTGTGAAGCACGCGCCCGTAGG
>JARRRO010000236.1:0-3371 GCA_037380645.1 Gammaproteobacteria bacterium
CGTTGTGTAGGCATGCGCCCTGCCCCCTTCATCGGTAATGAACTTGACGGTCTCGCGACAAGAGTGGGGATCCATGTCTGCCACGCCCAGCACGGCGCCACAGGCGGCCAGATGCCGCGCTGCGTGGCGGCCCAGACCGCGTCCACCACCGGTCACGAGAATAATCTTTTTACTCAGATCTGGCTTCATTTGCGTGCCTCTCTTGCAGTTATTCCGTTTTGAAGCGGAATTCATCGCCGTCGCTGATTATCCACCCCGCCGTCGGATCACTGAAGTGGCTGCCGATCACGAATACCTTTTTATCCGCATATTTTTCTATGAAGTTTCTGCGGGTCTTGCATGAAAGTGGTTTGTCCATGCAGAAATTGCCCGGAATATCCGGCACGGCAAACTGGACCGGATGATGCATGAGATCGCCGGTTATGACCGCTTCCTCGCCTTCCGAGGATATGCGCACGCTGACGTGCCCCGGTGTATGTCCCGGCGTAGGCTCCAGCCAGACACATCGGCTATCTCCTGATCGGGTTCGACAAAATCGACCAGCCCGGCCTCCATTATGGGATCCACCGAGTCCACTAGATGTTCGGCCTCGATTCCGCCGTCCCGTGGCAGCTTGTTCCAGTGGTCCCATTCCTTTTTGGTAAAAAGATAACGGGCATTGGGGAACGTAGGCACCCACTTGCCGTCCACCTTGTGCGTGTTCCAGCCGACATGGTCAAAATGCAGATGTGAACAAAGAACGGTATCAATGCTCTCCGGTGTACAGCCTGTCAGTGCAAGATCTTCCAGAAAACTCGTATGCATATCGGTAAATATATCGAATATGCGCTTTCGGTCATTTCCTATGCAGGTATCAAGCATGATTTGATGATCGGGGCTCTTCAGCACGAAACACTGAAATGAGAGGATCATGTCACCTTCAGGCGTGGCGAAATTCGGGAAAAGCCAGTCATACTTTTTCATCAGCTCGGGGCTTCCGCCCTCCAGCAATACCTCGAGAGGATCAACGTGATTGTTGACTTCCACGATGCGGGTTATTTCCATGTTCCCTATTTTCCATGTTCTCATATGCTCTGCTGCCATATTGACCCCCTTGGATTAGGTTTGAATCAGAGATTATTTGGATCCATTGGTTCAGGCGCCGGCCTGCCCCGGATCATGTCCGCCGCCTTCTCCGCCACCATGACTACGGCGGCATTGGTATTGCCACCTATCAGCGACGGAAATACCGAGGCGTCCGCCACCCGCAATCCCTTCACTCCGCGCACGCGCAGTTCCGGATCGACCACGGAGTCTTCATCGGCCCCCATGCGGCAGGTGCTGACCGGGTGGTGCACGGTAACGACGTTCCGGCGGACGTAGTCCTTGAGCCCCTCATCGTCGTTTACATCGGGATCGGGCGCGTACTCCGCGCCGCCGGTGGCTTCAAACGCCGATGCATTCAGGATTTCCCTGCAGATCCGGATGGCGCGGACCAGGGCCTGGATGTCCCGTTCGTCGTCGAGCACGTTGGGATCGAGCAACGGTTTGGCATGGGGGTCCGGACCGGCAAGACTGACCGTCCCGCGGCTCCTGGGATACAGGCAGACCGGATTCATGGCGTAACCGTGGCCGATGGGTACGGGAGAGAATTTCTTGTTGCGCGCCGCCGGCTGAAAGACGAACTGGACATCCGGCCGGTCCAGGCCCTCCTCGGTGCGCAGGAAACCCATGGCCTCGAACAGGTTGCTGGCCAGCGGCCCTTGCCGGAACAGCAGGTATTCCGTGAGGTTCCACATATCCCTGGGCAGGGCGCGCCACGACAGGCCGTAGGACTCCGTGGTTTTCATGTGATAAAGAATGCCGATGGCCGGGTGATCGTGCAGGTTCTTGCCGACAGCCGGCAAGTCATGCTGCACCTTTATGCCCAGATCCCGCAGCTCACCGCCGGCGCCGATGCCCGACAGCATCAGTATCTGGGGCGAACCGAAGGCGCCGCCGGCGAGAATCACTTCCCGGTTCGCCTTCAGTTTCCGGATCTCGCCACCGACGTTGACTTCCACGCCTTGCGCGCGCTTCTTCTGCAGCAGGATCCGGGTCACCAGAGAATCCGTCATGATGGTGAGGTTTTTGCGGAATTTCACCGGATCGATAAAGGCGGTCACGCCCGATACCCGACGCCCGTTGTGAATGGTTCCCTGGCGGCTGTTGAAGCCTTCCGGCTCCAGTGTACCGTTGAAATCCTCACAGCGCGGATAACCGAGCTCGTCCGTCGCCTCCAGAAACGTATCGATCAGCGGATTAAGCCTGTTGACATCGGAGACCTGCATGGGGCCATTGGAACCGTGCCAGGGCGAATCGCCCAGGGTGATGTTGTTTTCCGAGCGGATAAAATACGGCAGCACCTCGGCAAAACTCCAGCCCGTGTTGCCGGCCGCCGCCCAGTCATCATAGTCCTTGGGATGCCCGCGGTAATACACCATGCCGTTGGTGGAACTGCAGCCGCCCAGCACCTTGCCGCGCGGTATGGGGATAACGCGCCCGTCCAGGTTCTTTTGCGGCACCGTCTTGTAGCCCCAGCCCATTTTTTTATCGAAGAGCAGCGTGGCGACGGCGGCGGGGATGTGGATGCGTGGACTCTTGTCGGGCGGGCCGGCCTCGATCATACAGACGCTGACGTCTCTGTCTTCGCTCAGACGGTTTGCCAGGACGCAACCGGCGGTGCCGGAACCGATCACGATATAATCAAAATTTTTGTCCGCTTCAGCGTTTGTCATATTGTTGACTTATATGGAATGGAGCTGGGGGCTTGTCATTTTAAAGATTCGGTTATATGGCGGCGGAGACGGCGAGGTCGGAAAGACGCTGGAAGCGTTCCATGTTCTCTTTGGGCCGCATGACGCCCGCCGACAGGAAGACAAAGGTCATGTCCAGCTCCGGATCGATCCAGAACAGCGAACTGCCATGCCCGTAATTGCCGAAGGTCTCGGGTGAGGTCAGGGTCCCGAACTGGGTCTGGCAATAGGTGTCGCCGCGCAGGGAGAACCCGATCCCGATATAGGCGGGAAACGGCTCCCAGCCGCTGTTAATGGCCCGCGCCTTATAAAGCTCATTGGCTTTCTGGCCGGTCTGGTTCTGGCGCGCCCTCTTCAGCAGAGTGGGGGACAATATCCTCGCACCATCCAGCTCACCGCCGCGACGCAGCATCTCCGCAAAGCGGAACATGTCATCAATGCTCGAAATGGCGCCCACCCAGGGCATTTCCGCGTTTTCTTCCTCGAAGGCGCCGTTGGGACCGAGATTACTGTGCCCCAGGTGCTGGGTCGGAGACTCGACCATGAATGTCGGGATGATATGGCGCTTCTTCAGATCGGCGCGGACACCGATGGAGG
>JARRRO010000237.1:0-3677 GCA_037380645.1 Gammaproteobacteria bacterium
ATGGCGGCGAAGGACTTGGGGTCGTCCATGGAACCGAAATTTCCCTGCCCGTCCACCAGCGGATAGCGGTAATTGAAATCCTGGGCCATCAGGACCATGGCCTCGTAGCAGGCGGCGTCGCCGTGGGGATGGAACTTGCCGATGACGTCGCCGATGGTGCGGGCGGACTTCTTGTATTTCGCCGTCGATTTCAGACCCAGTTCGGACATGGCATAGATGATGCGCCGCTGCACCGGCTTGAGCCCGTCGCCGATATGGGGCAAGGCCCGGTCCAGGATGACATACATGGAGTAATCCAGGTACGCCTGCTCGGTGAACTCGTGCAGGGGACGGGTTTCGTTCTGTTCAAAATCCAGGGTCAAGTTCTCGGACATCGGGTGGCCTGTAGCGAATGAAGTAAAGTGTCTTGTGTGAACCGCGATTTTCTCTCAACATCGGTGAAATAAAAAGAGGCCCTGGGAGACCTGGCCCGGACACAACCGCAGGAGAAAACGACAATGGAAGCGATTATCGAGATACTCCCCGTCACCGCGGCCAGGACGTTCAAGGTCTGGTGGGCCTACATCTGGCGTTCCCTGCTGATCCTGGCCGCCGCGTTCATCATCATGATACCGATCAGCTTCCTGGTAGGGCTGGTGACTTCCCTGGTATTGTCCAAGGCGGGTCTAGAGCCGGAATCCTTGCAGCTGATCCTGCGCCTGTCCGGCTCCCTGCTCGGCTTCACCGCCGGCCTGCTGTCTTCCATCATCCCCTTCCGGCTGATCCTGAACAGGGATTTCTATGAATTCAGACTGGCTCTGATCACCTTCCGCCCGGCGGATGTATCGCCGGAGAGCGGGCAGGGGGCCGCCCAGGTTCAAGAATGACGAAGCCGCCTACCACATTTTCCGCCACACGGATTGGTGGTTGGAAGGCGGAGCTACATAGCAGTCCCTGACGTTAATCGTTCATCTCCGTCATGGTGCGCATATGCACCATGATGCACCGCGCCTTCGGCCGCAGCGATCCGTTGGTTTATGCTATGTTTTATATAATGACTGTCCGCATGCACGGTCGCTAGCATATGAACCAAGAGCCGCCCAATGCCGTTCTGGTGGACCTGGACGGTGTGCTGTATAAAGGAGACGAGGTCATCCCCGGAGCGGTGGCGGCGGTCGAGTGGCTGCAGTCCGGCACCATCCCCCACCTGTTCCTCACCAACACCACTTCCCGCCCGCGCCGGAAGATAGCGCAAAAGCTCGAGGCCCTGGGCATGGAGGTGGACGAGGACAGCATCCTCACGCCGGTCATCGCCGCCCGCCACTGGCTCCACGCCCATATCCAGGGAGAAGTGGCTTTGTTCATGCCCGAGGCCACCAAGGGGGACCTGGGCGACATCGACGAACTGCCGAGGGACCGGGAGAGCGGCGCCGCCGCATTGATCCTCGGGGACCTGGGCGAGGGCTGGGACTTCGCCACTCTGAACCGGGCCTTCCGCCTGCTCATGACCGAGCCGCGCCCCGCCCTTATCGCCCTGGGTATGACCCGTTACTGGCGCGCACCGGACGGTCTGCGGCTGGACGTGGCGCCCTTCGTCAAGGCCCTGGAACACGCCACCGGCTGCGAGGCGATTGTCCTGGGCAAGCCGGCGAAGGAATTCTTCGGCACGGCCCTGGCATTGATTCAGTCCACGCCCGGGGTCACGGTCATGATCGGTGACGACATCACCACCGACGTCCAGGGGGCGCAGCAGGCGGGACTCGCCGGCGTGCTGGTAAGAACGGGAAAATTCCGCCCCGCTGACCTGGACGGGCCCATACGGCCCGACGCCGTCCTGGACACCATAGGCGACCTGCCGGCCTGGTGGAGGACGATGACCGGGGGCGGGTAACCTTTGTCATCCCGGTTTCATTCCCCTGTCACAGCAATATCATATTTACCGCCGATCATGGCCCCCGTGGCAAAAAAACGGGAGACAGCAGCATGAACAGACGGGAAATCATCAACCGCTTTTTGGCCGTCTCGTACCTTTATTTTCGATTGACCAACAACTCCGCCGAGTACATCAACGCAGAGGAGCTGGAAGAATTGATCGAGTACCTGAACGTCGGCAATGAACCGGTGCTGTGTCCGGATCAGCACA
The DNA here is from genome assembly GCA_037380645.1 of Gammaproteobacteria bacterium. Taxonomy (GTDB): domain Bacteria; phylum Pseudomonadota; class Gammaproteobacteria; order Eutrophobiales; family Eutrophobiaceae; genus JBBDSH01. The sequence continues at coordinate 2,123 of JARRRO010000237.1, forward strand.
TAGCATAATGTGTGTGTAAAATTGGGTCAGAGGGCCGCCCTGTCCCCCTTGGTCTCCAGCCATTCGCGGCGGTCCTGGACGCGCTTCCTGGCCAGCAGCATGTCCATGATCTTGTCGGCGCGGTTCTGTTTGTCCAGGGACAGCCGCACCAGCCGGCGGGTCTCGGGCGCCATGGTGGTTTCCCGCAGCTGCAGGGCGCTCATCTCCCCCAGCCCCTTGAAGCGCTGGATGCTGATGGCGCCGCGCCGTTTCTCTGCGGCGATGCGATCCAGCACCCCTTCTTTCTCGGATTCGTCCAGGGCGTAAAACACCTCCTTGCCCACATCGATGCGATACAGCGGCGGCATGGCGATATAGACGTGCCCTTCTTCCACCAGCAGCCGGAAATGCTTGAGGAACAGTGCGCAGAGCAGGGTGGCGATGTGCAGGCCGTCGGAATCGGCGTCGGCGAGAACGCAGATCTTGCCGTAACGCAGGCCGCTGAGATCGCTGGCGCCGGGGTCGACGCCGATGGCCACGGCGATGTCGTGCACCTCCTTGGAAGAGAGCACCTCGGCCGAGGCCACTTCCCAGGTATTCAGTATCTTTCCGCGCAGGGGCATCACCGCCTGAAACTCCCGGTTCCGGGCCTGTTTGGCCGAACCGCCGGCGGAGTCGCCTTCCACCAGGAACAGCTCGCACAGGGCAGGATCCTGCAGGGAGCAGTCCGCCAGCTTCCCGGGCAGCGCCGGCCCGCCGGTGACCTTTTTCCTGGCGACGTTCCTGCCGGCCTTGAGGCGGTGCTGAGCATGGCTGATGGCCAGCTCGGCGATGCGCTCCCCCATTTCCACGTGCTGGTGCAGCCACTGGCTGAAGGCGTCATGGACAACGCCGGAGACGAACGGCGTGCATTCGCGGGATCCGAGACGTTCCTTGGCCTGACCGGCGAACGAGGGATTTTCCATCTTGACCGACAGCAGGTAGGCGCAGCGATCCCAGACGTCCTCGGCGGTGAGCTTGACGCCGCGCGGAAGCAGGTTGCGCGATTCGCAGAATTTCCGCAGCGCCTCCAGCAGGCCCTGGCGCAGACCGTTGACGTGGGTGCCGCCCTGCACCGTGGGTACCAGATTGACGTAACTCTCGGTGATCGGCTCGCCGTCTTCCGGCAGCCCGTGCACCGCCCAGTCCACCATCTCATGGGTACCGGTCATGGAACCCATGAAGGGCTCCGGTGGCAGCAGCTCCACCCCGCTCAGGGATTCGGACAACGGATAGTGGTGCCGGTATTGCGCTTGCCCACCTCGCCGACGACTTCCAGGGGTGTTTTCCTTTCACCGCCCGCAAATGAGATGTTGTATTCCTTGCCGCCGCGTCGGACCCACACCTCCAGGTGCTTGGACAGGGCGTTGACCACGGACACACCGACCCCGTGCAGTCCGCCGGAATACTTGTAATTCTTGCCCGAGAACTTGCCACCGGCGTGCAGGCGGGTGAGGATGACCTCCACGCCGCTGATCTTCTCGCCCGGATGCCTGTCCACCGGCATGCCGCGTCCGTCATCGGTAACCGAAATCGA
>JARRRO010000238.1:0-3327 GCA_037380645.1 Gammaproteobacteria bacterium
GTCAATGTTTTCAGCATCTCGGTACATGACCCGGTGCCGCTTGTTCCGGATCCAGTCCTCGATCTCCTCATCGGTCATGAAATGCGCCTTGTCGAAGCGGTTCCAGTTGATGATGTCATCCAGTTCCCGCTTCCAGCGCTTGTACGGTTTCTTTGCCGGAGGACCGAAGGCCATGATGTCCAGCACCGACAGGGGATCGGGAATGTCCAGCAGCGGCTTCAGGGTTTCCTGGGCCTTTTCCTGGCCTATGGCCGTCACCCACCATACGTTGTAACCCAATGCCGCCGCCGCCAGGTGGGCGCTCATGGTCGAGGCCGCGACGCTCTGCAGCAGGATCCGCTCGGCATTTTCCCGATACATGCGGTTCAGGTCGGAATCGTCTTCCCTGAGCACGGGGAAAGCCTTGACCCAGCGGAAGTCGGACACGACGACGATAAAACCGGGGGCGGTAGCCAGGCCCCGGTAATCCGGCGTGGGGAATTTCATCTTCAGCGAGGCGCGGAAACGCTGTTCACCGACGAAATAGTTGGCGATGGCCTGTTTGATGTCGGGATCGGTGACGACGATGTAATGCCAGGGTTGGGCGTTGGCACCGGAAGGGGCGTGCCGCGCCGCCTCGAGGATAAGCTCGTAATGCTCCCTGGGCACAGCGTAGTCCGGATCGAAAGATCGGGTGGTAATGCGGTTGCGCACCACGTCCATGAACTGCTCATAGCGCTCGCGCTGATCATAAGGGCTCAGTGTTGCGGTTTTGTTACTCACGGCTTCTTCTCCGGTTCCCCTTCAGGTTCCGATGATCGGGGGACGTTTGAAACCCTGCTCGTCGCATAACTGCAGATAGGTCTCCAGGATGGCGCCGGCGTCAAGAACGCTTTCCACGTTACCCTCCTCGTCCAGGTTCAGGTTGGCACCGCGGATGGCGAACCAGACATCGGTTATACCCTCGTTGTCCTCGGGGACGTGCAGGGTGTGGATGGAGCCGGCCGGCTCGTACAGGTAGGAGCCCGCCGTGTTTATCTCGGGGTATTCCAGGTATTTCCAGGCGCCGGCGATGGTGAAGGCGAAGACCTCCCCGGTGTGCTTGTGCCGCTGCACCGTGGTACCCGGCTTGATGCGGGTGCGGATCACCCACAATGCGCCTTCGATGTCCACGTGCAGCACCTGCATGTCGGTGCCTTCGTCGAATTTCACGAAAGGGATCTCCTCTTCGCCGCGATGCAAGGCGGCGGGGATCCCGGGTATCGGTACTGGCTTGCTGCTCATGTTCTCCCTCCTGCTATGATCAGGTAATCCGGATCAGACTATGACCCCGTTTGCACAAGCCCCGTCATTCCGGATCACGCCTGTGCTGGACCCCGATCCAGTACCGGAATCCAGTAGACAAATATTCATTATGCTGGTGCAGCAAAACATAGAATACTCTGACTGACTGGATGCTGGCATCCGCCAGCATGACAAAGCTGGGTTAGCCCGACCATTCACATTTCACAATTAACGATTCACCCCCCACACCAGCTGCCTCAGTTAATCGTATCCTTCCTTATAAAGGCGTTGCGGTCCGCCGTCTTTATAGCGGCCTGCACCAGCTCGCCGTCCCGCAGCACGGTCAGCGGTACGGTTACGCCGGCTGGACCGAGAGCCCAGACCCGGCGCAGGAAATCGCCCAGTCGGTGCGGCGGCCTGCCGCCGACCCTGACGATGACGTCCCCCGGCAGCAGCCCGGCCGCGTCGGCGGGACAGCCGCGGTAGACGCCAGCCACCAGCAACTGCTCGTCTTCCTCGTGGATCAGCATCCCCAGCCAGGGCCGGGCCGGACTCCGCCGGCGGCCGTATTCGCAGAGCTCATCAATAAACGGCGCCAGGGTCTCGATGGGGATGAACATGTTGACCGGCGCCTCCTGATCGGTCACGTCCGGGTCCTGCACCAGCAGGGATCCGATCCCGCACAGGCGTCCGCTACCGTTCAGCAGCGCGGCACCGGCCCAGTTGGTATGGGCCGGAGAGGTGTACACGGCCTCGTCCAACAGGTATTCCCAGCGGCCCGCAAACTCCCGCTTGGCGACGACGCCTGCCTCAATGGTATCGCTGATGCCGCCGCTGCCCACCGCGAAGACCGGCTCGCCGATACTGAGGTCCGCCGCCCTGTCCAGCTCCATGGCCGGGAGGTCTATGGGCAGGGCCGGCTTCAACAGACCCAGGCCGGATTCAAAGTCATTAGCGATGACATAGGCGGGAACCACCGTGTCCGCGCCGGTACCAACCCAGACCGTACTGGCGTCGAGAATAATGTAGCCGGCGGTGACGATCAGACCATCCGCGCGGATCACCACGCCGTGTCCGTTGCGTTCCGTCCCCAGCAGTTCCGCCGACATGGCGTCATCGGGGATATGGGCGTTGATGGAGACGACGGCACCGAGGATCTCGTTCATGGCCTCGGTAGCTTGAGTCATGTTTTCCTTCATAAAAATCCGAACGTGGATAACTGCGTAATCCGCCGGTGCCCTGCCGCGCCAGGCGTCACAGCAGAGGGCGCTCGCTGATCAGCATACCATCTTCATCGGCATACAGGTGCATGCCCGGCGCGATCGTCACCCCGGCGAAGCTGACCGGGACGTCCCGTTCGCCTTCGCCGCGCTTGTGGCTGCGTGAGGGGTGGGTTCCCAGGGCCTTGACTCCGAGTTCTATGCCGGCGATGGCGGCGGAATCCCTGATGCACCCGGAGATCACCACCCCCTGCCAGCCGTTGTCCCTGGCCAGGCGGGCCAGATTGTCGCCCAGCAGCGCGCAGCGCATGGAGCCGCCGCCGTCCACCACCAGGACACGGCCCTCGCCGCGCTGCTCCAGGGCCGCGCGCACCAGGCTGTTGTCTTCATGCACCTTAAGGGTGGCCACCGGTCCGCAAAAGCGCTTCTTGGCCCCGTAATCCATGAAACCGGGCAGGAGCGCCCGCACCTCGCCGCCGCGCTCGTCGCTGAGATCGGCCGTTGCAAATGCTGTCATATCTTCGATTTTACCAGTTCTCCGTAAAATGCCGGCCGGCGATCGACGATGAGATCGTTTTGGCCGGTGATGAATTTGTCCCGCGCCGCCTCCGGATCGATGCTGGTGATATGCAGCAGCTCGCGCTGCGCCGCGGCGCGGAACAGCAGCTCCCCGCCCGGCGCCACCACCTGGCTGCGGCCCGTGAACTTAAGCGCGCCATGGGGCCGGTTGTCGCTGCCGAAGCGGTTGGCGGTGACGGCGAAAACGCGGTTCTCCAGACTGCGAGCCAGCATGGTCTGCTGGCAGTAGGACAGCACCAGGTTGGACGGATGGCAGACGACATCC
>JARRRO010000239.1:0-4741 GCA_037380645.1 Gammaproteobacteria bacterium
CTGATCCGATGTTAGGAGTGAGGAGTGATGGGTGAGGAGTTAGTGGTAATTAGTAATTAGTGAGTAGACAACCTGGCAGACTTGGTTTCACATCACTCTGAAAAAAGGGAGGATTTAATCATGCCCTCCATACTGTCTTATCGGCGTTAATCAGACAACCCCTTCGTCAAGACCTGATAAATTAATTAAATATGGTGCAGGATTTCAGGAACCGAGCATGATAACAAGCGCCTCTGGATTTACACCTGCGATCGATGCTGAGGATCGCAATATCTGCGGGCAGAGATGAATTCAGTGCTCCCCGCAGTGATTTGCTACAGGGAGATTTATCGTTATGCAGAATTATCCAAGGCCGCTTACCTTGACTTTCCCGAACTCAAGCGTGAATTCGGAAATACGGTGTCGATCACCGAACTGGACAGCTCCCGGGTGCGGGTCGTACTTATCAACCATGAGCGCAGCGATATCCAATGGGTAGCGATACGGGGTACAGCCAATCCTAGGAATGTGGTTGTTGATGGTAAGGTTAAGATCCTACGGGAGCCTCGTTTGGGGGTGTACTTGCATGGTGGTTTTCTGCGCGCCGCCCAAGAGGCCTTTGACGCCATCAAGCCGAATCTCGACCTAGGACGTCAAATCCGAATCACCGGGCACAGTCTGGGCGGAGCCGTGGCACTGATCCTTGCCGCACTTCTCTCTGAAGACGGGGCGGGATTCCAGCTAGGGCGCACCATAACCTTCGGACAACCTATGGTGACGGACAGTAATGGAGTCAAGGTATTGAAGAAATATCCGCTTTTACGCGTAGTCAACCGCTGGGATCCGGTGGCGATCCTGCCGCTCATCCTGTCGCGGACGCATTTCGAACTCAGGCCGACTGTTTTTTATCATCATGTCGGTCCGCAGCTGACTTTGTATCGCGATCGAGAACCGAAATATTCAGAGCCGGGCAGGTTAATCACATTGGTATTGGGATACAAATGGCTTATAAAAAATCATTTTATGGATCTTTACTTGCAACGGCTGAACACACTGTTAGCATCGGATCCAGATAACTAGAAGAGCCAGGCGAAAACAAAGCGCACGGAATTGGTCTTCACGTCGGTACGGGCGCGGTAGGACGGGAAATATACGGATGCGGGAGGCGCTTTGATCTTATAGGATGCGTGCCCGTAGTCGTCGTGGAGGAACTCGAGGCGCAGGAAGCGATGCTCGCTGATAGCATGCTCGAGGCCGCCGCCCAGCGTCCAGCCGGCGAGATACGCATCGTCCTTCCCGAAGCCCGGGTCGACATCGTTAAGCTTCAGTTTCGCGACCGCAAGGCCGAAGGTGGCGAACACCAGTGTGCGATAGGGCAGCGCGAATCCGAGCCGGCCGCGAAAGTGGCCATTCAAGTTGAGTTTAAATGCCGAGTAGCCGTTGCCGCCCCCGAAGCGTTCGCTCCGTGTTTTGCGGTAGTCAGGCCGCCGTCACCTGCCAGGCCAACCACGAAGTGATTTATCTGCTGGTTGTAGCCCAAGAGCAACCCCCCCTGAAAACCATCGAACTTGGGGTGGATTTCGAAGCCCGGGAAATCCGGCTCGCGATAGTTGACGTCAGCCCGTAGCCATCCGGCGTGGAGACCTGCGTAATAGCCCGTCCAGTCGAAGGCTGCCGAACCGGCGTTTTGGGCCTGTGCCGCCAGCGGCAACAGCACCGTGATCAATGACATACATAGAGTTTTAAGTGACGTACTTTTGTGGTTACAGCTATCTATGTCCACCTGTCAGTTCCTCCAGTTCTCTATCTGCATGCACGTGCCGGGCCATGGTTACCAGCCCTCTGTTGCCCCTCACAGCGTGTGCGTGATTCCAAGGGCGAAAACCCAGCCTGTTATATTCGATCTTTTGAAAACGACTACCCTGTCCATACCCCTGAAGGTATAGTGCACGGTTCCCTTCGGCTCGGAAAGCATCTTCTGCACCGCGGATTTTAGCGATTGATCGCCAATATCCGAAGGAAACTGGAAAATAAGAGATGTCTCTTTATGCAGCGCCGTCAGGCCGTGTGTGTCAAGGGCATAAAAAATCACGTCATCGGGAGGGTTGATTTCATCATCCACCAGCTTTGCCAGTTTCGTCGCCGAGATTGAGGCGCCCAGGACCCCGGTCACTTTGCCGCCCTTGACTATGGGCGTTGCAATGACGGTAACACGCTTGCCGGTTGATCTGCTTACCACCAGCACGCCGTTCACGTCCCTGCCTTGCATCAGTTCGGAGAAGTAATCTCTGTCCTTGATATTCTGGTTGGTGAGGCCCTTTTCCACCGTGAAATAGGACCCGTCCGGCCTGGCAAACCAAATGGCCGCATTGGTGGTGACGCTCCTGCTGAACTGCTTCAGCGGGGGCTTCAGGCGATTCCAATTACCTGACATTGCTTCCTCGGTGGCGGCCAGCGCTTTCAGGCCGTTCAGCACGCCAACGAGGTGCTGCTCCACCATGGCCTCATAGGAATTCAACACGAGCTGTCCGTCCAACCGGAAGGACTCATTGGACCCCCGGGCCAATGCCGGGGAGGGAGCAAGCCCCACGATGAGGGCCGTACACAAAACCAAAGAAAATGTTCTGTTCATGGGCCTATTCGCTGTGGATATCTTTTATAAAAACTACCCCTTAGGACCGAGCATTTTCTTGACGATGATCAACTACAGCCCAGATTGCGTCCTGCGGCTGGCGATATGGACGGTCTTTCGGGACGGCCGCGGTATTACGGCAGGATGGGAATTTAATCTGATTTTCTGAGGGAGCAGTATCCTTAAACAGGGTGGATCTGACAGCGATCGCCAGGCCGTTGTCGTCCACTTGTAACGAGTTGCCAGTGGGCAGAGGGCTGCCTATACTTGGTTTTGTCACGCCTCATTGAAAATAAGGAGATTTTCATCATGCCAACCCGTCTGCCCGGTTAAGCCCCTTGACGCCCTGCCATTAAAAATACTTTGATTTTCAATTACATGGAGGGACTATGAGTTACGCATTCCGCAATTTTGTCTTCGAAGGGGGCGGTGTCAAAGGGATCGCCTATCTGGGGGCCCTGGATGTCCTTGCCGAAAAGGAAATCATTTCCGGCATACGGCGCATAGGCGGGACTTCGGCAGGCGCCATAAATGCCATACTGCTGGGACTGGGATTCACACCCAAGGAAGCAAAGGACATACTCTGGTCGCTGGACTTCAACAAGTTCATGGATGATTCCTGGGGCATCATCCGTGACACGGATCGCCTTATCGGGGAATTTGGATGGTATAAGGGAGATTATTTCCGAAACTGGATAGGAAAGCTGATAAAGGAAAAAACCGGAAACAGCGAAAGCACTTTCGCGGACATAGAGGCGATGAAGGAGAAACACGGATTCAAGTCGTTGTTCTTCATGGGCACCAATCTGTCCACCGCGTTTTCGGAGGTGTTCTCGGCGGAGCACACCCCGAGGATATGCATTGCGGATGCCGTAAGGATCTCCATGTCCATCCCGCTTTTCTTTGCGGCTAAGCGCAGCGCCCGCGGCGATGTTTACGTGGATGGCGGCGTTTTGGACAACTATCCCGTCAAGTTATTTGATCGCAAAAAATATCTCGATTCCAAGAATTATGTGGAACCCGAGTACTACAAGAGAATAAACACCCAGTTCAAGGGGGCGGACAGGCCAATATCCAATTACGTGTACAACAAGGAAACACTCGGCTTCCGGCTCGATTCAAAAGAGGAAATCTCGGTATTCCGAGACCATGCCGAGCCGCCGCACCGGAAAATCGACAATTTCTTTGATTACACTTGGGCCCTGGTCCACACAATCCTGGAGGCCCAGCAGAGTTCGCACCTGCATAACGACGATTGGGCGCGGACAGTCTACATCGACACCCTTGGAGTAAGCACCACCGATTTCGATCTGTCGGACAAGAAGAAGAAAGCATTGGTCGAATCGGGGAAGAAGGGGGCGCAGAAATATTTCGAATGGTATGACAATGCCGAGTCCAAGCCTAACAAATAACAAGGTAATTAAGGATAAGAGACCATTTCAGGTGAATTCATAGCTAATTGGAAACACTTTGGTAAATTGCCGATTACAGGTCGATATAATATAGGCGGACATTCAGGTAAGGATATGAAAAACAGCAAAGTGGAAACCCAGAATATAAGGCTACTATACTTGGTTTAATTCACATGACACTGAAAATATTGAGACTTTCACCGTGTCTTCCTATTCCCCCTATAAGTCCATATCGGACAATCTGTCAATTAAAACCTGGTTGGGGACATCAACTTACTTAACCCTTGAAATCCTGAAACTTGGAAAACCAGTTTTTAAGGAGATTTGAATGGGTAATAATCTGGTGGAGATACTTGGAAATTACCAAATATTTTTAGAGCAGTTGTCTGAAGAAAATGTTGAGAAATTTAGAGAATTTGCATCAACAAACATACGCTATCGAGATCCATTGGAGGATGCAAAAGGTATTGATGCGACTCTTGCTTACATGCACAGATGGTTCATAAATCTTGATGACTTAAAATTTCAAATCAAAGAAACAGCTGTAAGTGGGCGACATGCATTTTTTCACTGGCGAATGATATTTCGTATCAAAAAGAGCCCAAGGAAACTTTGGGAATTAGACGGTATATCTAAAATAATTTTTAATGAAGAGGGAAAGATTGAAGATCAAATCGATTATTGGGATTCATCTCCACTAATTGAAAGCTTCCCTATT
>JARRRO010000239.1:4772-7863 GCA_037380645.1 Gammaproteobacteria bacterium
CCCAACGGAATATTTTACTCGAGCATGACCGCCAAAAGCGGCGCCCTTTAATTAACCGACAGGGAATGCTTATGAAGCGAAAGAAACTGACTAATCCGTCGGCTGGCACTCAACTGGCCTTCAGACGTGTGGCGACGGCCTTAGCCGTATTGAGCATCGGTGCCCTCGCCACGGGTGCGGTCGCAATTGGCGCTTTGGCGATTCGACGCCTTGCTTTAGGCACGGGCCGAATAGGCCGTTTATCCATCGACGATCTCGAGGTAGGCAAGCTTCGCGTTCGCGAGAGTATCACCGAGCTGGACAGCCTTGATCGGACCAAAGACAATTGACTCTGGACTAACCAGTTGGTGGAGATGAATGTAATACACGGTCGTCAATGAAGATGGCCGGGTTTATCGTGATATCAATGGAGGGGCGAGAGAGCCGCTTACGATACAGCTCCCCCTAAATGTTATGTGTGATACTAATCTAAATTAAGGGGAAATAAACATGGGTGACCAGGAAGCCTACGAAAGAGCAAAATCATAATCATCAACATTAGTACAAGCCCACAATATTTATGGTTTAAATGGCCCCTGATTGGTTGGGGCATTGGTGTGATCTTCCATGCAATAGGTGTCTTTTTCCTTTCTGGTGGATCAAGAATTAAAGAACGCATGATTGATAAAGAGATGAAAAAGCAAGCGCCAAGGTCAGAGAAGCTTTAAATTCGATATATTATAATTACCGGTTCCATCGGGCAGCAAAAGACGGGCCACTGATAACTATGCAATCATCCTTTATCTTTTTTGGGCGTGGGCCTTGCTCCTTTTGCTGCCAATCATCCGGCACGTCAGGATAGGAATATAATGTATAAAAAATCAGGGTGCTTGTAACTGCGAAATGCGATCCCGACGTTTCATGCTAACATCTCACTCCTTACCCCTGACTCCTCACAGATAATCAGCCCAACCACAATCCGCCGTTGACGGCGAGATCGGTGCCGGTGATGTAGGCGCTGTCCCGTTTCGCCAGGAAAGCGACGGCATCAGCGATCTCTTCCGGCTTGGCCAGGCGGCCCAGGGGGATCTGGGCCACGATTCCCTGCAGGATGTCCTCGCGTATGGCCTCGACCATGCTGGTGGCCACGTAGCCCGGGCAGACGCAGTTGACGGTGATGCCGGTCTGTGCCAGTTCCAGGGCCAGGGAGCGGGTGAAACCAATCATGCCCGCTTTGGCGGCAGAGTAATTGCTCTGGCCGAACTGGCCCTTCTGGCCATTCACCGATGAGATGTTAATGATGCGGCCATAGCCGTTTCTGATCATGCCGTCTATGAAGGGGCGCGTGACGTTAAAGACGCTTTCCAGGTTGGTGTCCAGCACGGCGTGCCAGTCGCCCTCGTGCATTTTCCTGAGCATGGCGTCACGGGTGATGCCGGCGCAGTTGACCAGGATATCCGGCGGTCCGTACCTTTCCTCCAGTGTCCAGGCCAAGGCCCGGCAGGACTCGTAGTCGGTGACGTCGCATTCGTACAGACACACGGTCATGCCTTCCCGAGCCCGTTCCCGCCGCCATTCCCTGGCCACATTCTTCTCAGCGGCGATATAGGTGGAAATGATGTGGTAGCCTTCCGCCGCGAAGCGCCTGCAGATCTCGGTGCCCAGGCCGCCGGTGCCGCCGGTGACCAGGGCGGTGCCGGTTGCGGCCTGCTTGGGGACGTCGGTTTTCGGGGAGGTCGAACTGAGGCGGCCTGCCATCGTATCCAGGTAGGCATTCACGGTGTCATGCTGTTCCCTGGTCACGCGCTTGGCCATGTCTCCAGAGAAATCAAGCAGCTGGCCGAGAGTGTGAATGCCGGCGTCAACGGCCTGGAACCAGGGGTTCAGCATGCTGCCGTCATCGGTGAGAGAAATGCTTTCGTCGCTGTCAGTCATGGCAAATCCCAATGCAGGAGGAAAGTATCATCGGCGGGTTTCGGATGTTGTCAGTCTTCGTTGTCCTTGTCAGGTTTGCGCTGGTAATAATTGAAGCCGCTGTTCTTCATGAAGTTGTCCTGGAGCTGCTGCCAGATCTGCAGGTTCTTTTCCGCCAGTTCCTGCATGGTGGTCAGCGGATTGGTGGTGGCCGCCTTCTGCAGGCCGCGCTGGAACTGCTTCTGCTGTTCGGCGAATATCTCGAGGGTGTTTTGCAGGTATTCGGCGAAGGCGGACTGGTAGGCGTTGCCATAGAAGCGGATCAGCTGGGTCAGGGTACGGGTGGAAAAGATGGGTTCGCCGTTGTGTTCCTGATCGGCGATGATCTGCAGCAGGATGCTGCGGGTCAGGTCCTCTTCAGTCTTCACGTCCATGACCCTGAAGTCCACCCCTTCCAGGACCAGCTGTTTCACATCCTCAAGGGTGATGTATTTGCTGATTTCGGTGTCATACAGACGCCGGTTAGGGTATTTCTTGATGATGCGGGTCTCGGACATGATGGTTAGGTTCCGTGGCTGGTCGTCAGTGCATGTACTGCCCGCCGTTGATGGCGATATCGGCGCCGGTGATATAACCGGCCTGATCGGAACACAGGAAGTCCACCAGGCAGGCGATCTCGTCCACGCTGCCCAGGCGTGCCGCCGGGATGCGGGCGATCAGCGCCTGACGTTCCTCCTCCGTCAGCATCTGTGGGAGGTGTTTGTCGAGGTAACCGGGGGACACCGTGTTTACGGTCACTCCGTTGCGGGCCAGTTCCTGGGCCAGGGACATGGTAAAGCCGTGAACGCCGGCCTTGGCCGCGGCGTAGTGGCTGTGTCCCGCCTCTCCCTGGCGGCTGATGACGGAGGCGATGTTCACGATACGCCCAAAGCCGCGGCTGCCCATGCCTTCCACCACCTGCCGGCAGATATTAAATACGCTGTCCAGGTTGTTGGACAGGGACTTGCCCCATTGCGCCCTGTCCATGTCCCGGAACCGCACCGGATCATCGAAATCCAGGGCGTTGATGATGATGTCGACGGGTCCCAGGTCCCGTTCTACGGCGGCAACCAGGCCACTGCAACTGTCGAAATCCAGCGGGTTGGCGGTATACAGTCGGATTTCCACGGCGTCTTCCCCGAGGGTCTGACGCAGCCGC
>JARRRO010000240.1:0-4946 GCA_037380645.1 Gammaproteobacteria bacterium
CGGAAGCCGGATTTCCTTTGAAAGTTCTCTTAAAGTTCTCTTAAACTCTCCCCATGAGTGCCGCTCCCGGATCGTCCCGCCCCTGGCCCCGCGTCATCGCCATGGTGGACATGAATGCCTTCTTCGCTGCCATCGAACAGCGGGACGACCCCAACCTGGCCGGCAGGCCCGTGGCGGTGACCAACGGCCTGGTGGGGACGTGCGTGATCACCTGTTCCTACGAGGCGCGGGCCTTCGGCGTGCATACCGGCATGCACATCAAGGCGGCCCGGCGGGCCTGCCCCGGACTGATCCGGCGCCCCGCCCGCCCGCAGCGCTATGCCGAGATCTCCACGCGGATCATGACCATCCTGGAGGGCATCACCCCGGAGGTGGAGGTTTTTTCCGTGGATGAGGCCTTCCTGGAGGTGACCCGCTGCCAGCGGCTGTGGGGCCCGCCGGAGGCCATCGCCCGCCTGATCAAGGAGCGCGTCCGCGACTGCTCCGGCCTGCTTTCCTCGGTGGGCGTCAGCGGCGACAAGTCCACGGCCAAGTATGCCGCCAAGCTGCACAAGCCGGATGGCCTGACGATTATCCCGCCCTGGGAGGCGCGGCAGCGGCTGGAGAATGTGCCGGTCACGGCGTTGTGCGGGGTCAATCAGGGCATAGGGGCCTTCCTGGCCCGGCGCGGCGCCCTCACCTGCGGCCAGGTAGCTCGCCTGCCCATCAGCGTCCTGGGAGATCGTTTCGGCAACCCGGGCCGGCGCATCTGGCACATGTGCCGGGGCAGCGATCCGGAACCGGTGCGGGCCGATGTCCGCGCCCCGCGCAGCCTGGGACACGGCAAGGTCGTGCCGCCCGATACCCGGGACCGGGAAACATTATATATGTACCTGATCCACATGGCGGAGAAGGTGGCGGCCCGCCTGCGCCAGAACGCCCTGCGCGCGCAGCGCTACTTCATCGGCCTGAAATGCGGCGAGGGCTGGATCGGCGACAAGTTCCGGCTGGAGCAGCCCGGTGACGACAGCCGTCCGGTGATCCGGCTGTGCCGGCGGGTGGTGACGGACTACTGGCGGGGCCAGGGCATATTCCAGGTCAACGTCACGGCCCTGGATCCCCGGCCCGCCCGCGGACAGATGGACCTTTTCGGCGCCGCGGACGCGAAGGCAGAACGCCTGAACCGGGCCGTGGACCTCGTCAACCGGCGCTTCGGCGAACTGACCCTCTCCCCCGCCAACCTCCTGGATCGATCCACCATGCCTAATGTCATCGCACCGGCGTGGAAACCCTACGGCCACCGACAGACCATCCCGGATACCCGGGCCCATCGGGGCCGGCCCATGATCCGCAAGGTCTACAAGATGGATGAGTGAGTAGGAAAAAGGGACAGATTTATTTTTAGACGAAAAATAAATCTGTCCCTTGTACCTAGATCCGGCTCAGCGCCCGGATCAGCTGGATCAAGGCCACCAGCAGCAGGAACGCGCCTCCCAGAAGAAGGGGCATATTGATGGCCGGGTGCAGGAGGCTGCCTATGACGGCGGCCCCGCCCAGAAAGAACAGGATTGCAATGATTCTGCCGGCACGCTTTTCCAAGGTATCCCCCCGTTCGGATCGCCCGGATTCCGATCACCGCCGCCACATCCCGGAGATGTCCAGCAGGGTGAATCAGGCTCTTGAACCGGCTTAAAGCATACCAACAATTTCGGCTACGGCGCCACCTCGATTCACGACTCACGATTCACTTCATGGCTCCGTGATCTCCGTGTCCTCGACAACGTGTTCCTGACGTTTTTTACCTCCTGCATCCCTGCAGTCCTCCGCGGCTTTATCGTGTTTAAAATGCCGCTAATGCGAGCCGGCATTTGCAACGTATAATGCTGATTCCATGAAGACCGTCGGTATTATAGCCAACGCCGATTCCGGCAAGGATGTGCGCCGCCTGGTCTCCTCCGCCTCGGTATTCGGCGACCGGGAGAAGATCAATATCCTGAAACGGATCCTCATGGCCCTGGACAGCCAGGAGGTGACGCGGGCGCTGATCATGCCGGACCCGTTGGGGCTGGTGAAACGGGTGCTGTACGAGCTGGAAGGGAAACTGCGCCGCCTGCAGGCGGGCATTCTGGAACTGCCCTGCGTGGCGGGGGATTACCGGGATTCCCTGGGGGCGGCGCAGGCGATGGCGGCGGAAGACTGCGGCTGCGTCATCACCCTGGGGGGTGATGGTACCAACCGCGTCGTGGCCAAGGCCGTCGCCGACATCCCCCTGCTGCCCGTCTCGGCCGGCACCAACAACGTCTTTCCCTATCTGGTGGAAGGCACTATCGCCGGTCTTGCCGCGGCGGCTTTCGCTCACGGGGCGGTCGGGGCGCGGGACTGCTGTAGTCGGATGCCGCTGCTGCAGGTGTGCCGCGAGGGACGCCCGGAGGAGACCGCCCTCATCGACGTTGCGGTCCTGGATCAGCACCAGGTGGGCGCCCGCGCGGTCTGGGAACCGGGCGTGATCCGGGAGCTTTACCTGACCCGGGCCCGGCCCGCCGATATCGGCCTGTCCGCCATAGGCGGCTGCCTGCAGCCCCTGCCGCCGGATGCCGGCATGGCCATGTATGTCCGCACCGGGAAAAACGGCAGGCGGGTGACGGCGCCCATCGCCCCGGGCCTGATCCGGAGCATAGATGTCGCCGAACATCGTCTGTTCGGGCCCGGCGAGGCCCTCGCCGTTGCTTTCAAGCCCTGCATCATCGCCCTGGACGGCGAGAGGGAGATGCGGGTGGAGGACGACGATGCCGTGGCGGTGAAGCTTGATCCCCACGGTCCCCTCGTCATCGATGTGGACATGACCCTGAATGCGGCGGTGGCGAATGGGTTTATGGCCTCCCCATCCTATTAAAACAACCACAGCTGACTACAGGGACGCAAAACGTCTGGAACACATTGTTGAAGGCACGGAAATAACAGAGAAGAAAATGATTGGTCGTGAATCGTAAATCGTGGACAGCAAAGATTGGCTGAGGTGCTGCCCCGATTCACGATTCACTTCATAATTCCGTGCTCTCCGTGGTTGATCATCATGCTTGCCGAGACCCTGCAGCATTCGCGTATCAGTTCATGCTATCCTGCGCCGTCATTTTCAACGACCCCGGCAGTTAATCATGTTGCACATCTATCTGCAGCTGGTGCCGCTGTTCTTCATGTTCATCCTGGGCATAGTCCTGCGCAGGATGAACTTTGCGGAAGCGCGGCATGGCGAGTTCCTGCTCAAGTTCATGTTCTTCATTACCCTGCCGGCGCTGGTCTTTTTGAAACTCTCCCAGGTCGAACTGGATATTCACAAGCTGTCTCTGCCCCTGGCCAACATCGGCGTCGATCTGGGCTGCATGGCGGTCACCCTCGCCGTCTCCCGCTTCCTGCGGATAAGCCGGCAGACCAGGGGGTCCATGCTGGTGGCCACCATGATCGCCAACAACGCTTTCATGTTTCCGTTCGTGCTGGCCGTCTTCGGCGATCAGGGCTTCGCCTACGCCGTGCTGTTCGATTTCGGAAACGCCATTATCACCAGCACGCTGACCTACGCCATGGCCTTCCACTACGGCCCCGATCATCATACTTCCAGGACCCTGATCACCAAGACCCTGCGCTCGCCCCTGGTCTGGGCCCTGTTCATCGCCGTAACCATGAATTTTCTGTCCCTGTCCGTGCCGCATACCGTGCGGCTCATGCTGGATCCCCTGGGTCGCATGACCAATCCGCTGATCCTGATTTCCCTGGGGATCCTGTTCAGTCCGCGTCTGATCCAGTTGCGGACGTTGATGACGACCCTGGCGATCAGGATGGGAATGGGACTGGTCCTGGGGATCGTCATCGCCCGCCTGCTCGGACTGCACGGCCTGGCCTTCACCGTGGTGGCCTTATGCGCGGCGGGACCGGTTGGTTTCAACGCCCTCACCTACGCTAGCCTGGCGAAACTGGATACGGACTTCACCTCCGGGGTCGTCTCCGCCTCCATTCTTCTGGGCGTTCTCTACATTCCCCTGCTCATGTATCTGATTCCGCTGATTGCGGGCTGAGCGTTCAGCGGTAGTCCTCGACCCTTCCTATGAAGCGTCCGTTGCCGGCCCGGATGATGTCATCCCGGCTGGGCTGTGCCGTCAGCGGCGCCACGCTTTTGCCGTCCGGACCCATGCTGTACAGGTCGTAGTCCGTATTGATGAATCTCTCGTTCTTGTACATGCGCGCCTTGATGCCGTTCTCACCCTCCTCTTCCTCTCCGTGGCCAGGGGTATCGGCGATATTCAGATACTGGTAGGGGTTGTCCCAGGGGTCCAGGGGCATGGAGGCATACACTTCCATCAGGCTCAGGGGATAACGGGAATTCTGCCTGCGAAAGTCGTCTATCCTTTTTTCGATCGCCTGCAGATCGGTGATGACCTTTCTCTCCTTCGCCCGGTCCACCAGGTTCATGGTGGCCGGCACCATCATCGACAGCAACAAGGTGGTCAGCATCGCGGCGATGACTACCTCCGCAATGGTAAATCCACGCTCGCGGTGTCTGATTTTCAAGTCCATCCTCTGCCCCATGTATGCAACAGGTAGAGGCGGTGACCCGGCTCGTGCCGCCCCGCCGCCGGGTCGGATAATTTACTTCCCTGTCCATATCCTTCCCATCACCCGCACAGCAGTCTTTGTGCCAACCGGGGAAAAACGAAAAATGGTAGATAAAAGAGAGACTTGAGAGTACAAAGCGGGTCTGTCGGCATGGACCGAGGGTGAAAAATGTCGCTGATTTGTGACATTAATCACAGTTCTGCGCGTTCTCCCCCACGGAATACGGGGAGCGGCGTCTAACGGCGCTGATGGCGCAGCAGCGAGTAATACAGCAGCGGGATCACCAGCAGGGTCAGCAGCGTCGAGACCAGCAGCCCGAAGATCAGGCTCACCGCCAGGCCGGTGAAGATGGGGTCGTC